>JAVZCK010000006.1 GCA_038874435.1 Thermoplasmata archaeon | reverse complement strand
GCAATTCCCTTCTTTTTGTAGCGTTTGACCCATTCTGGTAGTTCTGTCATATTACTCAAAGCAGTAATATCAAAGGGATTAATAAAACTTTCGGTGCGCTCATGGAAAATTGCATACTGGCAAGACGGATTTACTCCTGAGGTATCAAAATCTCATTGTGCCTATTACACAATCTTTGGGAAGTTAGTGTGTACTCGCTCAATGTTTAATAGCATCTTCACAATCTGGACACGGGGTATTTCAGTAATCTTGGCAAGCAAATTTGATGTAAATTCTTCCCCAAGCACACTTGCTGCATCTAGTAATTCTCTTTCTTCCTTTGTCAACCGTTGTACTCGCATCAAAACCAACTCATAAACTCTTTCAGGAATCTGCAGTTTCTCCAGATTGTAATGCCATTTTCCATCCTCAAAATACAGTTCCTTTTCCTCAAACAAGTTCTTTAGGATTTCCACAACGAAGAAAGTATTCCCCTCTGTTTCCCTGTAAATTTTTTCTGTAAACTCCTGAGCAATCTCAGTACCAAGCACACTGCAAATCAGGGCATGGCATCCTTCCTTGTCCAGCCGCTTTAACTCAACCTTTTCAAGTAACTCCTCTTTTTCCATCTTCTCCATTGTCTCAACTAGCTGATGAACCTTTCCGTCATATCTTGCTACAATCTCGTCACTTCTATAAGTGCCAATGATAAGCACCCCATTTTTTCTAGTGTTCCTAGCGATATAGTGGAGCATAGCCAAACTTGAGGGGTCGCTCCACTGCAAATCATCGATGAAAATAAGCACTGGCTTTTGCGCAGATTTTCTCTGTAAACCCCTCGCCACATTCTCAAACAAATTTACCTGTCTTATTTTCGCATCTTCCGCTGCATAATCAATGCCTTCATATTTTCCTCTTAAAAAGAGGGTCTTGAGCTTGTCCTCAATTGCAGCAATTTGAGAGGCCTCTATCGTCTCAAGCCCTCCACACAACCCCTTTTCAATATCTTCCAGAATTTCCCGCAGGTCAGAAATCAGATATTCATTTTCTCTCCCAGTGGTAACTGCTACAAGGTTCAGCAACTTACCAGGCACATTCACAATGTGAAAATTCCCATAACCCATGTGTCCAATTTGCTCAGCCACATAACTCTGCTGCATTTGGGCAATTGAATCCTTAACAAAGGTTTCCACTGCTGTCACCATGCCCATGAAAATGTCAGAGTCCATTGTCTCCTTCCGCTCATACTTTGCAATTATTATTCCACCTTTTTTCACACAATAAATTCCCTCTATTTTCGGTGGTTTAGTTTCTGTGAGCAAATGCTCCAGCCCTGCCTCCTTAAGCAATTCTGCCATTGGTGCATACGGTGCCAACGACTCAAGAAAACACTTGGCCTTAAACACCTGATAACCATTTTCCTCTGCTACCTCAATCAATTCCTCCACAAGCCGTGTCTTACCCACACCACTTTCGCCAGCAATTAAAAGAGTTGAGCCAACACCTTGCATTGTTTTTTCAAGTTTCTCCTTTAGCAACTCAAACTCTTTCTTTCTAGCAACAAATTTTGGTGGAAGGTTAATGTGTGGCATTCATTATGATGTATTTAAATTGGATATTTATCAATTTGCATGTTTTTCACAATCTACCTGCGGCTAGGAGTTCCCTCAACCTTGGCATCCTTAGCAATCCATACTCTGTCCAGCCCACGACCTCCGCCTCCAGATAGTCAGCATGTCTCAGCGAGGGCAGGAGCACATCCCCATCAGCTAGGTCATGCCCGTATGTCCAGGGAGAGAAGGCAGGCAACAAGAGAAACCGATTCTGGCTCCAGAGAAAGACAGGCATTTTCACATAGCCGCCAACCCTGTCGGAAAGTTTCACTGCAGGATGCTCATGCCCCAGCACATAGATGCTGCCAGGCCTGAAACTGAATTCTTTATGTCCGTGCAGAAAAATAAAGTTTCCCAGTTCAAGGCACTCTACAAATTTCACATTTTGTTTTGAAGTAATGCTCTGCAAAAAATTATCATGGTTTCCTCGCACAATCCACACATCTACAGTTTCTGCCAGATAATCCAGAATTTCAGGTACTCCCTCCCATTCCTCTTTTACATTGCCAGAAAAAGTATGCTTGAAATCGCCATTGACCACGAGCTTCTCTGGTTTATACCTCTCAATGAGCTTCCCAATTCTTTCCTGCATCTCCTGAATGTGCACATTCATTTCCACGCCCAGCATCCCACTTTCAAGCCCAATGTGGAGGTCAGAGATTACACAGACCGAAAGTGGTTTCAGAAAGACAGCTCGATGCTCTGAGAGAAAGATACCATTTGCAATCTCAATCTCATGCTGGAATACCATTGCTCTCACTCGCCAGTAATTCCATGAGCTTTCTGTGCAATCCCATAATGTATTCTTTTCTGTCTGCCATTAGCACAATGTCTGAGACACTTGCAGCCACAATGTTAAAAGCAAAAGGAGAGGGCATGGGTAATCTGATGAATCTTATCTTGATTTTCTTCTCTCTCACCCCATTCCAGTATTTCACAGCATTCTCAATATCCATGCTATCTTCCAGAATCTCCCTGTAGGTTTCCTTAATGACTGGAAAATCAGGAAACTTCTGCTGCAGGAGTTTGACAAGAATCTGGGCATCGTACTGCTGGTAATGAACACTTTTTGTGTGCTCTCCATATTTTCGCAGGATGAGGAAGGAACGCACTGCCACATGCCTGAATCTGCGTTTGAACATCTCAGTGTTTCCAATCGCTTTCATTACAAGTTCCTCAAGCTTCTCCTGGAAAATTGCAGCAATTTCCTCTCTACTCAGTTTCTCCTCGAGCGTGAGCATGAACCCATTGTCATTAACGCTCACACGGACACTGCCTCTTTTTTTGTTGGCTACAGCATGAGCCACAGCCCTGCTTATCGCATCATTTGCTCGCCTTCCAATGAGAGAGTGGAACACATAACAGTAAAGTCCATCCTCATCCATAAATTCCTCAATCAGAAGCTCATTTTTCTCTGGCACATGAACATACTTTTCCTGTTCCTTGAAGTAAGTGTAGATTGCATTTGCAGTCCCAGAGTCAATCTCCAGATAACTGGCTATTTGTTCTATTGCCTTCTCCTTTTTCTCCTTCAAAATTTTCCGCATCCAATCCCTGAATTCTGCTATGTGAAGTGCCAAATCATACTGGAGGGGAAGCATTTCAGAGAACCATGCTGGAACTGTGGGTTTCTTAGTGGGCTGGGGAATAACGAATGCTCTCATGCTTCTTAATTTTCTGAACTCGTAGGTCTTGCCGCCTAGCACAAAAATGTCACCAACTGATAGCCGTTCCACAAATTCCTCCTCCAGCTTTCCGATGAAACGATGGTCTCCATCTGTGTATACCTTTATTGCCACTTCATCAGGTATTGTGCCGGAGTTCATGTAATAGATTGCTCTTGTCATCTTTCCGCGCCTACCAAACTCGTTCCCATCATACCAGATTTTGCCATAAACTCTTTGTGTCTCAAGATATTTGTTTCCGGACAGGTAGGAAAGCACGCTTTTGAAATCCTCAAAGGCCAATTCGTTGTAGGGCATTGCCTTCCGCACCATATCGTATGCATCGCTTACATTCCATTTCTTCTCCAAACTCATGCCCACAAGATGCTGGGCGAGAACATCCAGACAGTTTCGTGGAATCTTCACTCTTTCCAGTTTTCGCTCCCTTGCATACTTCGCAAGCACCGCACATTCTACAAGGTCATCTCTGTCCAGCACAATTATTCTGCCTTTTGAGATTTCATGGAGCTTGTGTCCACTTCTCCCGATTCTCTGCACGCCCCTGGTTGCACTTTTGGGTGAGCCGAGCAGAAGCACGAGGTCTATGTAGCCGATGTCAATTCCCAGTTCTAAACTCGTTGAACTCACAACTGCTCTGTATTTTCCATTCTTGAGACCCTCCTCCACTTCGAGCCGCACATCCCTGGAAAGGGAGCTGTGGTGGGCGCCGATGTCATCAACCAGGTTCTCGCTCAGGCCATTGCCCATTTCCTGCTTCAGATGGAAAACTACTCTTTCAGTAGCGCTTCTGGTGTTTGTGAAAACAAGTGTTGTCCTATGGCTCTTTATGTGCTCGAGCACTGCCTTGTAAAGTTTTCTGCTCAGTTCTTCAGAGGGTGTGTAAATGAAATCAGAGACTGGAGAAATCACCCTGATGTCCATTTTCTTTGCGAAATTAACATCCACAATTACGCAGTTTCTTGGTTTCTTTTCCTCAGGGTTTTCAAAGCCAACGAGGAATTTTGCCACCTCCTCAAGTGGATGTATTGTGGCAGAGAGCCCTATTCTAACTGGCTCTTTTTTCATTCTGTGAACGAGGCGTTCCAGTGAGAGCGAAAGATGCACGCCCCTTTTGTTTTCAGCCAGTGCATGGATTTCGTCCACAATTATCCATTTCAGACCCAGCAATTTCTCTGAAAATTTCGGGGCATTGAGGGCAATTGCAATGCTCTCTGGTGTTGTGATGAGCACATGAGGTGGTTTCCTGAGCATTTTGGCTTTCACATCTGCTGGTGTGTCGCTCGTTCTTACTCCAACACGGATTCTGGAGGCATATTGTGTGAGCTGGCTTATTTCCTTCAATGGAATCTCCAGATTTCTCTGGATGTCGTTGTTCAGGGCTTTGAGCGGAGAGATGTAGAGTACATAGATTCTATCCTCAAGCTCGTTTTTCTTCGCAAGGGTGAGCAGATGGTCAATTGAAAAGAGAAAAGCACTGAGGGTTTTACCAGAGCCGGTTGGTGAAGTGATAAGCACATTGTTTGCCTTTGAGATGTAGTAAAGTGCATATTTTTGGGCTGGTGTGAAGTCCTCAAATGTCTGAAAAAACCATTGCTTTATCTCCTCATTCTCAATTGTTTTAAGCACGGATTTTTTGTCTGGCTCCTTCCTCGCAAACCTGATACCCTGCATTTGTTGTAACATTAGTTCGGGGATAGATAAAGATAGTGATTGGAGCAGGTGATGTACAATAAACCAGTATGCATGTTCACTGCAACTTTCCCATTTCCTCCCTAACTCTTTCTGCCCACACCCTGTTCCCAATCTTCTCAAAGAAAGCCAGTGCTCTCTCAAGCAACGCTTTATCTCTCCTCAGCTTCCCAAGCTCAAATAAGGTCTTGTGGTAATCCACATCCAGTTTACCAATACTTTCGTAAATTTCAACCGCTTTTGATAATGTTTCTATCCCTTCCTCTCCCTTTCCATCAACCACCAAAAGTTTACCTAACACTCTAAGAAACGCACCTTCAATATCTTTCAATCCTAGCGTCCTGACTATTTCCTTTGCCTCATCTAGATGTTTTTCACATGCCTTAATGTCCCCAGATATCAGTCTGCACTCACCAATTCTAATCAAGTTCTGACAGACCAGTGATCTATCACCAATCTCAGAAGCAAGTTGGAGAGCTTTTGTGTAGAGTTCTAATGCCTTCCCATACTCTCCTTGCTGAAAATAACAATCTCCAATGTAATCTGAGGAAAAAACAGCACTCCAAACATCGCCAATTTTTTCATTAATCTCTAAGCTTTTGAGATGATATTCCATTGCTTTTTCGTTTTCACCCATGTGCTGATAGATAATTCCAATGTTGTTGTAGGACATGGCAGTGCCCCACAAATCCCCGATTTTCTCCTTCAATTTTAAGCTCTTTCTGTGATAGGCCAGTGCCTCTTCATAGTCACCTTGGTCTTGGTATATGACGCCAATGTTATTGTATGAGAGAGCGATGCCCCAAACATCGCCAATTTTCTCCCTTAATTCTAAGCTCTTTGTGTGGTATGCCAGTGCCTTTTCATAATCCCCTTTATCGTTACAGATTACTCCGATGTTATTGTATGTTGATGCCAAACCCCTTAAATCTTTTGTTTTCTCACGGATTGCCTGCGCAACAGTTAATAATTCCAAAGCCTTTTCATAATCTCCAAGATACCAGTAGCATGTTCCCATTCTATGAATTGCCTTTCCATTTTCTTTCTCAGCCTTCAACCTTTCAAATACATTAGAAGCCTTTACCTCACTCTCAATCGCTTTTCTGTATTCTCCTTTTCGCTCATACACCAAGCCCTTTGTGCTCCATGCCATTGCCTGCTCCAATTCTGCATTGCTATCCTCAAGCAACTTTTTCTCTCCCTTTTCTATCTCAATCAACGCGCTTTCATAATCCCCTTTGCAAATGTAAATTTCTGCTCTTTTTATGTGATTTTTTCCAATCTCTGCTGGCCTGTCCAGTGTTACCTCTATTCTTCTTTCAAGTATCTCAAGTGCATCATTATATCTGCCCTCCAATTCTAGTACTTCCGCTAAATCCAAGTACACTTCTCCCTTTAGGTTCATCTCTTCTGGTGTGTTACCAATCGCCTCAACTACTTCATTCAATAGTCCAATTGCCTCTGCATTTGCAAATCTTCTAGCCGCAGCTCTGCCTGCTTTTATGCCATACTCGATAAACTTCTCACGATTTCCAGCTTCTCTGTAATGCCGTGCAAGTGCACCCCAGTATTTTTCTTCACTGGCATGCAATTCCTCAATTATTTTCCCTGCCTTTTGATGCATCAACCTTTTGCGAGAACTTGTGAGCTTTCCATATACTACATCGTAAACTGTGCTGCTTACAAACTTATACTCTTCCCCATCTCCAAGCTCAATGATGAAATTCTGTGCCATCAGCTCATCCATTGCATCTAGTAATTCTCCTTCACTTAAATCCACAAATTTTTTCATCACTTCGTACTCGCACACTTTACCCAGAATCGCTATCTCCACCAGCACACGCCTTGTTCTCTCATCCAGCTTTGAGACCCTGAGCTCTATGAGATTCTTAACGGTTGCTGGCAACCCCATTCTCTTGATAGTTTCTATGTTCTGGATTCTGTCCTCCTTTATTACCTCTAAAAATTCAATTACAAACAATGGGTTGCCAGATGTCCTTTCATAAATGTATTTTCCAATCTCTGTCGAATTCGCAAAGCCAAAGTGCTCAACTACCGCAACTGTCTCCTTCTCACCAAAATTCTCAAGCCTTAGAAGAGTATAGAGTTTCTCAATGTTCATATTTCTTAATGTCTTTGCAAATATGCTGTCTGTTGAGGCATGCTCCTCAACATGTGTGGCTACCACTACAATCCTTTCACTTTGCACATTTCTAGCAAGATAGTGAAAGAATGCAAGTGTTGCAGAATCAGCAAGATGCAAATCATCTATCACAAAAAGCACTGGCTGTTTCCTTGCTATTTCTACAAACTGTCGTAGCAAGTACTCAAGAATCCTTGTTCTCTCTTTAGCAAGGCCAGCAGGCGTCCTCTCTTCCACTTCCAGTCCCTGAAAGCCTGCAAGTCCCAGTGGTACATACTCTTCTGTATGCTCTCTAACTTTTTTTGCATAATTCTCAAGTACTGTGAGCACAGGGAAGTATGCTGGTTCATTACTACCGAGACAAAGGGATGAAAGCACAACAAAACCTTCGTCCTCGCAGATTTCAACAAATTTTTCAGCAAGCCTTGTTTTCCCGACACCGACATCACCAGTGATCAAAATCGTGCTCCCTTTTCCTTCTCTTGCCCTTTCCATCGCCGACTTCATAATCTCCAGTTCTCGTTCTCTGTTTACAAATGCTGGTGGAAATCTCTCTGTTTTCATACTCTCAGTTCAAACAGATAGTTTTGGTATTTAATTATTTTGTGTGTTCATTTTCCTACTCTTTCTTACATTCTTCAGATGCCATTATTATCGCTTGTTGTATGAAATCAATCTGAGCTGTGTCAGAACTCCAGGTCTCAAATAAATCTCCCTTGAGTCTAAGCGCAAAGATTTCCACTGAGAGGTTCCCTTTTCCAGTTCTCTTAAATAAAACTGCGAATTCCAGATCTTTTCCAGTGAAGTGGAGTGTTTCAGCATCTCCCAACTTCGGATAGGTTTGTGCAATTGTATAACCAGAATTTGCAAGTTTCTCAGAGAGTTTCGCTTTTAATTTTGCTGGGTCCATCTTTCCTTCTACAGACATTTCTGTGTGTTCGCAGAGCATTTTAGGTGCAATCCAGATAAGTTCCACATTTCCTTCCCATGTCCTTGCATACTCTCCAACGAGTTTCGTGGCAACCACGAAGATGAGAAAGTATGCAATAACTCCTACTCCTAACAATATCACTGCACAGAAGTTTAGCCAGGAGTAAGATGATGTTAACATGAGGGCTGAAATTATTCCCAGCATCGAAGGCGCTATTGGGAAAAGGAATGGAGTTAGCGAAGCGTGGATGCCTGTGGCGAGCATTGCACTCCTCACCCAGCTAATCTCTGGTTTTATTTTTTCGTCCACAAAGCCATGTTGCTTAAACTTTCTAAGGAACTTTATTGTGAGCACCACTCCAACAAGAAAATGGATTAGAGAAAGCAGTCCGATTGCCAGAGGAACTATGTAAAACATCCAGCGTGGCTTTCCTTTTATCCTTGAATTTCTCGCAATCCAGATGAAAGGAATGTACCAGGGTAGCACAAAAAGCAGAAGCACCAGGTAAACGCCAGAGATAGGGGTCCGATAAAATACCATGGAAATCTGGTAAGCAGTGCCCTGGAGGTGAATCCCTTCTGTGACCTCTGCATCTATATCAAAATCAGGTCCAGTCCCTGAAAACTCAAAATAGTAGCAGTTTTTACCATGGAGCGAGAGATAGGAACCGCCTCGAGGATTATCTTTCAGCATAAATGAGGAGGGCATTCCGATGAGCACCTGGATTTGCTGGTTTCCCTCCCATGATGTGGAGGTGCCCAGCGGATAGTAAATCTTTCCATCCACGAGTGGCATCTTCATGTTTATCTTAAGGCCAGCATATTCTTTCCCGTAACCGTAAAGCACAGCAATAATTTCGTTCAGTGTGTTGTAGAGTTTAGTGGATTCACCTGCCTCACCATAGAAGGTATTTTTCACATTCACAAAATAGGGATGGTTAATGAAGTCGTATGCACTTTCGTAACTGTAAAAATACAGAGTAGGATTCTCTTTTGTAAAATTTTTCAGGGCAGCAAGTGTCTTCGGACACCTAAGTGCAAATTCATTGAAATCTTCTTCTGGCACTGGTGGCATTGTTTTCAGCGTTATGTACACAAAATGGTAGTCAGCATAATTGTTGATAACATGCCAGAGTTTTTGCGGAATTGTGAGGTTCAAGCTGTAGATGAATTCTTTCAGCGACTCCTTTGAGGAGAAATTGAGCACAGAAACACTGTAGCCATTGCCGTAGGTAGAGTAGGAGACCGTGGGTGCGCTCAAACTACCTGCGTAAGTACCTGCTGAATTTATTAGAAATACACTTGCAGCAAGAGGTGTAAACAACTGGGAGATACTGAAACCTAACGCTGCTTTCATCACATTTGCATCAAATTCTTTTTTACCATTGCTGTAGTTTTCCACAGTTGACTTTGCCTCATTAATGCCGAGTTGCTCAAACTCCTCGTCAGAAACAATCTTCACATCATTTATTGTGGGCTTGGCTTTGAGGGGTACAAAATACTTTATCTCAGTGCCAGGGTCTAGTGAGACCATTGTCACAAACATGTCTATTGTCTGGGTTCTGTCTGGATTGAGTTCTATGTATGCCAGTTGCCTGGTTTCAAAGAGGACATCAATCTCTCTGGTAGGGATTGAAATGCCGTCTCCCACTGCAGGTCTCGTAACGCTTGGAATTATGCATGAAAATAGCATAACAGCACACACTATCTGAGCAAGCCAATTTACTCTCACATAAATCACCTTCTCATAAATATGATATAATTTAGAAATAAATAAATGTTTTGCAGGCTCATTGGTTATTCCCGTGCCAATTGCCTTTTACCCATCGTTACCTTTATCTTTATTTCAAGCATTCCATGAGCGTTATGCGGTCCTACATCTATGATACAGCAAAACTCAAGGAATGGATTCTGCGAGAAAAAATAAAAAAGTTTGGCGTTCAGTTACCAGCTGGCATCCTCCCTCAAGCTAGCGAAATTCTTGAAGAACTCTCTGTTTACGGTGAACCAGTTCTATATGCAGAGCCCTCATTCGGTGCCTGTGATTTTCCAGAGATAAGCACTCTGTCAGAGGTGGATGGGCTTGTTCAACTTGGACATGCGAAAATACCAGGCCTAGCAACCACTCAGAAAATTCTGTTCCTTGAACTCTACTCCAGAGCAGAGCCGATGCCACCTACTGGATTACCCGGAGAAATGGGAGAGCAAATCTGTCTATTTACGACTGTTCAGTATGTTAAACAACTCCAGAAAATCGCTACATTTTTTGAAGCTGAGAGTAAGAAGGTCCATATCCCTGAACCAAGAAACCGCACAATTCATCTAGGGCAGGTCTTGGGCTGTGATGTGAGTGCTGCTGCAGCATGCTCTGACACAGTGGATTCCTACATTTTTGTTGGCGATGGAATTTTCCATCCAATGGGGATAGCGATGCTCACTTCAAAACCAGTTTACAGGTATCACTTATCTGGAAGAATTGAACTAATAAAATTTGACAGAGAGAAATTTTTGAAGGCAGGCATCGGAAAGAGCTTTGCAGTGCAAGACGCAAAAAAAATTGGAATTGTGGTCTGCACAAAGCCAGGCCAGAAACGAATTCAACTTGCAAAACATCTTGAGAAAATTCTGAAGAGGCATAATAAAGCCACAAGGATGTTGTGGCTCAATACTCTCACACCTGAAATTCTTAATTATACTGGATTTGATGTACTCATCAGCACTGCCTGTCCGAGAATTGCGCTTGAGGACTATGGAAACTATAAAGTAACACTTTTAACACCACAAGAGGCCTTGCTCGGGTTGAAAGAAATAAAAAATTATGAGATTGACCAGTTTTTGCCAGAGCACATTTAGTCCATGTTTTCGTAGAATGCCAGATAGGCAAGATGTGTGTGATACAGGTCTGCCTTAGATGTGACTTCAAGCGGAGCATGCATACTCAACACTGCTGGACCACAATCCACAATGTCCATATTGTAAACTGCAAGATACTTGGACACAGTGCCGCCACCTCCTTCATCCACTTTTCCGAGCTCAGCTGACTGCCAGGCAACGCCTGCCTTGTTGAATATCTGTCTCACCTTTCCCATGTATTCCGCATGGGCATCGTTTGCACTGTATTTCCCACCGACGCCAGTGTATTTTGTAAGCACAATGCCATGTCCCATCTTTGCAGCATTGTTTAGGTCATGGACTTCTTTGTAGGTGGGATCAACGCCGGCATCTACATCACCAGACAATGCTTTGCTTCGTTCCAGCACTTCTTTCACATCGCAGCCGCAGTGATGTTCTGAACACATTGCACAGAGTTTTGCCACAAAATTCTCAAAGAAATAGGAGGTCGCACTGGTATTGCCAGCACTTCCAATCTCCTCCTTGTCAAAGAAAACTGCAAGACACCATCTATCTGGCTTCTTGAGTTCCATCAGGGCAGTGAGTGCAGTGTAAACGCAGACCCTGTCATCCTGTCCGTAGGCAAGTACAAAGCTTCTGTCAAAACCAGAGTCCATGGGAGCTACTGCAGGCACAGCTTCAAGTTCTGCAGACACAAAATCCTCTTCCACAATTCCGTAATTCTTGTTAAGATAATCTAGCACAGCCACCTTCACCTTCTGTTTCGCATCCTCGTCCTGCACTGGAATTGAGCCCACTATGATGTTTAATTCCTCACCTTTAATTCCATCAAACAGCTTTCTCTCACCCTGTACATTTCTTGCGAGGTGCGGCAGCAAGTCAGGGATGATGAACACCGGGTCTCCTTCTTTTTCACCTATTTTAATTGTGACTTTCTTCCCATCTTTTGTATAAACCACGCCATGGATTGCAAGCGGGAAGGCAACCCACTGGTACTTCTTGATTCCACCATAGTAATGGGTCTTGAAAAGGGCAATTTCTGTCTCGCCATCTTCGTAAAGCGGGAGCTGTTTTAAGTCAAGCCTCGGTGAATCCAGATGCGCAGAAATAATGTTAAGCCCTTCTCCTATGCTCTTTTTTCCTGCCACACCCAAAATCACCATCTTCTCCTTATTCACCTCGTAAAATCTATCGCCTGGTTTCATTTCCTTGATTTCCGAAAGCTCTCTGAAACCATTGGCTCTTGCAAGTTCTACAACCTTTGCAACTGTTTCCCTTTCTGTTTTCGCATCTTTCATAAATTTCTTATAACCTTCAGCATACTTGAAGAAATTATCAATGTCCTTTTTACTAGCTTTTTTCCAGATTGATTCTTTTTTTCTGAGCAAAACCTCTTCAATCTTCTTTGCTTTTTTCTTTGTCTTTGGCATTCTTTCACCATATTGGCTGATATATCAACAGGATATAACCCTTTCTCTATGCAAAAACTCTAAATCTCTATATCCATTGTCCATTACTATGAAGGATGCAATAAGAGTTGATGGCTTGAGCAAGAGATTCGGAAGCTTTGTGGCCCTCGATTGTGTCAGTTTGAGGGTTAAAACAGGCGAGATTTACGGCTTGCTCGGACCAAATGGTGCCGGTAAGACCACCCTTGTGAAGATTTTGAATGGAATAATGAAGCCCACATCTGGAGAGGCATATGTGCTTGGCAGTGGTGTTGCCTCCGGGAAAAACAGAGAAAAGGTGGGCTATATGCCCCAGGAGACCGCACTTTATCTGGATAACACAGTGCATGAGAATCTTCTGCTGTTTGGTGAGATTTATGGACTTGAGAATGCAGACATCCAGAGGAGGGAAAAGGAACTTCTTGAGTTTATAAATCTGACAAAGTGGAAGAATGTGTTAGTGACAAATTTGAGTGGCGGAATGCGGCATCGCCTTAGCTTAGCATGTGCGTTAATTCACGAACCGAAAATTTTGTTTCTAGATGAGCCAACTGTAGGGGTAGATCCGGAACTACGCGTTTCCTTCTGGCAATATTTTCACAAACTCAAAAAGGATGGAACCACTATTTTTCTTACCACCCATTACATGGACGAGGCAGAACATTGCACCAGGGTAGGGATGATGAGAAACGGTAAGTTGATCGCACAAGGGGAGCCCGACAAACTCAAGGCAGAAATTGGTGTTAAGGGGCTGGAAGAGGTATTTCTTCACTATGCGGGGGGGATGGGAAAATGAAGGCAAAGCGGGTTCTAGTATTTACAAAACGAGCTCTTTTCCAATTCAGACATGATAAGAGAACATTTGCATTTATTCTAGCTGTGCCTTTGCTGATGATTCTCATTTTCGGCTACACTTTTTCAGGAGAAGTACAAAATGTGAGCGTGGTATTTGTTAGCGAAGATACAGGCGTGAATTCCACACAATTTCCACTCTTTCCTCATAAGGACTTTAATCTCTCAGATAAAATTTTCAAAAACATAGACCGAGAGGTTTTGAATCTGAAAGTGGAGCAGGATTTTGAGAATGCAAGAAGGCAGGTGGAAAATAGAGAGGCTTGGGCTTTAATTTACATCCCAGGAAATTTTACAAATGAGTTTTTGTCTGCGGCTTCTGGTGTAGGCAATGGTTCAAAAATTACAGTTTACCTTGATGGCTCAAATCCTACAATAACAGGAGCAGTGCTTTCTGCCCTTGGTGAAGCGGTAAAAAAGGCAGTTGAGGAAATTTCTGGCCCGAATCTAACACAAAAGAGTCCAGTAGGTTTGGAAAGAAATTACATCTACGGAAGTGAGGACACGAAATTCATAGATTACTTTGCACCTGGTGTTATGTCGTTTGCTGTGATGATGGTTACCACGATATTAACAATAATTCTTTTTGTGAATGAGCGAAGAAATGGAACTCTGCAAAGAATTATGGCTACGCCTGCAAAGGCAGAGGAGGTGGTGCTTGGATATGCCCTTGCGTTTGGAATTATTTGCCTTCTCCAGAGTTGTGTAATCATGCTCACAGGTATTCTCTTGTTCGGAATCACAATCAAGGGAAATGTGCTTCTTGCTTTTGCTGTGTTTTTCATTATAGGAGTTGGCCATCAGGGAATGGGGATTCTTCTTTCATCAGGTGCTAAAAACGAGCTTCAGGCGATCCAGTTTATACCCTTTATCATTTTTCCCTCTGTGCTTCTCTCAGGACTTTTCTGGCCAGTGGAATCTATACCCGAGGTCCTTCAACCTATCTCTTATTTTGTTCCGCTCAGATACGGTATAGATGCAGAACGCTCGATAATGGTGAGAGGACTCGGTATCGGTGATGTTTGGCTTGAAATCTGTGTTCTACTTGCGTTCGCAGCTATTACACTTGCAGGGAGCACGATGTTATTGCGACGAAAAGAATAAGAAAAAAACAGAAAAATGTGGTATGAAAAAAGAAACAAACTCAGCCGAGAACGCTGTGTCTCTTTCGCTTTTTGTATCTTGTCACATAGCCAGCAATTCTGTTTAGCATTTGCTTGTAAAGAATTTTTTCTTTGTCTCCATCCCTGACTACAAGGTCTGTAAGCTCTTTCACCTTTTCCCTATTGTGATAAAAATCGCCAGTGAATTGATCTCCATGTTTGGAAATCAGTTCAATAGCCACCCTTTTTATATATGTCTGCCTAATCCTGCCCATTTTTTCACCTCACACAAGGGTAAGGTCTAGAACATCTACAGAGCCAACGCCAGGAATGGAACTCAGTAATTTTTCAACTTCGTCGCTTTTTCCTCCTTCATCTTTCATAACTACAGCAACGAGTACCTCTCTGAGTCCGAAGGCCACATCCTTCACTTGCATGCCTCTCAGGGTAACATCCTTTGGCATCACATTTTTTACTTCTTCCATTATTTTCTCGATGTTTACTTCCACATCTTGGGGAAGCACCCGATATATTACTGATACATTTCCCATATTTTCACCTCAAGGTCCAGTAAATCCACATTCTCTGCATGTGTATGCCCTGCTCTGGTTTCTACATTCTTCACATCGCCAGATTTCTACCTTTCCGCAAGCCGGACACTTGAATTTCACCGCACCTTTCTGGAGCGATCTTGTTCCACAGGAGACACACGCGATTTCTACCATTTTTTACCACTTCCTTTTTTTCTCCTTCCTAAAAGGAGGAGGATTATAATACTTACCACAGGGATAAGGATAAGGGCAATTGCAAGCGGAAGCCATTTTGGTAATGGGGGTGGCGCCTTGTAGAAGGAGAACGAAATTTCTTCACTGGCATTTTCGAAGTAGAGCATCCCGTATCCATTCTTTATCACGAATTTTGCTGTGTGCCACCCTGGTTGTTCTATTTTGCCAGTGTAGTTATATTCAAAGGTATATGTGGAGTTCTTTGGAATGTCAACCTTAAATTCTGTAATTTTAACTCCGTCAATCAGCACATCAATCTGGCAACCATAGACATCAATGTTTCCAGAGTTCTTTATTGTAGCTTTGAAGGTGTATGGGTTTACTACTTCTATGGTGAATGCCTTTACCACCGACTTGTCTATGCCTTCGTGAGAGGAGGTGGCATTTACCTCAAGCGTGAGTCGCTGTGCCTTTTCAGGCATTGTAACATTTACTTCAAAATTGCCTTCCGTGTTGTTGCCTTCTGCAGGAGTGACATAGGCTCCAGTAGTATTTTCTCCCTTTATCACTGCCTTGTAAGAATAATTCCCACCCAGTGTTGCTGGACCACCTGTGATGTTGATGTAGTAGGTGCGAACCTCTTTAACACCTACAGTGTCTGGGCCAGAGATAACTACTCTCACAGGCTCATAGCCCTGGGCTGCTGCATGTGTTACTGAAGATAGAGGGAAAAGAAGAGCTGTCAAAAGCATGGAAATCGAAAGAAGTGCAACAGGCTTCACCTTACCACCCCCCATCTGTAGTAAACCAGAATTGCAAGCAACACGATTATTATTATTGCGGTTGCCCAAATGTATGGAGAGTAATCCACGGTTTCTGGCTTCATTGAAATCCTCTCTCCTGCTGCAGAAAATTCATCAGCACTCATTGTAAAGTTTGAAACTGGGATTCTATATTCGGCCGTTGCTGTATCACCTTTCTTTGTTTCAGAAATTGCATAGAGTTTAACAGAAGCTCTTGTAACTATCGGCATCGCACCCTGTCCTGGTGTAAGGCGAATAGTAAGTGTGGTTGTAGCATTCGGCTCTATTTCGCTAGTTTTGTTTACCTCACGTTCACCCACATAAATTTTTGGTGTCCAGCCAAGTGCAGCGATTTCATTGGCATTAATAATTGTTAAGTGGAATGTGTCCAGAGTATTTCCGGTGTTCTTTACCTGAATGTCGAATGCAAGAGAACCGTTTTCAAACTTATAATTAGTTCCTTCAAGCAATGCACAGGCACGTTTTTCCAAAACCTCTATTCTGATTTGAGTGGATGTTGAGACCGACGAATCTAGCATGGAGATGGCAGTAATTATTACTGGTGGATGGTTTACTTTAGCATCATCTGGTGTAGTCACATAGACCTCTATTCTCTTTGTGTTATTTCCAGAGCCATAACCGATAGCAAAGTTGTTATCGCTGAAATTGAATCTCCAATCCACAGGAGAGCCCGTGAGTGATACCTTGTCTTCTACATTTCCTAGATTTTTAACAATCAAACTGAACACTCGGGTATCGTTCTGGTCCATCACGGCATGTTCTATTTCATTCCATGTGATTTCAAGGGCACGAATCACAACTTTCTGAGGTGAAAGATAGACCGCAGTTGTGGTGTTGTAGATTGTCACCGTTTTCTCGTCAGCGTATTCAACTCGCATTCCGTTGTCATAGCCGAATTGCGATGTCCTTAGCTTATATTCACCACCAGGCAAAATAACACTGAATTCGGTGTCGAGGGTAGCAAGCTCATATTTCCATTCAGGCGTGGTTATCTTCAAGGTCTTTTCTGCACTTGTTTCAGTTGTTACATGTACGTTGAGTCGGTAACCTTTCACAAGCGCAAGAGTGAGTTGGGTTTCACTGTCTTCCTTAACAAGAACCTTTGTGCAATTCACATAGTCCATTGCGTAATCTTGTGCGTATGCATACACATTATATGTGTCTGCAGGCAGTTCAATGCTGAAACTGCTGTTTATAATTTCTGTTCTAAACTTTTGTGCGGTGGCATCTGACACGAATTCCACATAGCCAGATAGCATCCTCTGCCCTTCGTAAACCACGTTTCCAGAAAGAATTCTGCTATGGATTTCCTTTGTGACTTCAACAATCACCGTCTTGTCAGCATTTGCTACTGTGGTGTTGTTGCCTTCGTAGTGAACAGTTCTGTTTAAGCTAGAAATAGTTTCAGTGCCTGTGTAATCTACCCAGAATTTCACTGATTTGTTTGCAGGCACTGTGAATTCTGCATTCCCGCCTATGTCCGTAGTTTTCTGAAGAGTAATTTCATCAACAGTTGCCATCAGTTGGATATAACTTACACCCTCTCCGTCATGCTCTACTTTCACATTGACTCTATGAGCAGGATAAAGGGTGAAGTCGAAATGTGCTGGTTTTGTAACCTCAATCTGGGTAATAGATGCATAATGGAGTTCTCCTCTTTCTCCTATGCATTCCACATTCCATTCTCCAACCGGCACAAATTCTCCGTCTTTTAACTCGTCAGCTGTCGTATCCACTGTCATTTCATTTGAGCGGTTCGTAAGTTTAACTACAGCGTTGAGAGTTGTGCCATCAATGAGAGAAAGATTTGCAGTTATCTTGACTTCTTTTTTAACAGTGAGATTTACTTTTCTGTTTAAGTTTGTGTTAAATTCTGTGTTCCCCTCAACAACATATCTAGTGTCATTTTCATTTACTTCCTGGGTTTGATATGTAATTCGGACATTGTAATTGCCAGGTGCTACTGTAAGTGTGAAATTCGTGCTTTGGCTGGTGTTTATGTGATATGTTTTGTTGCCCATCCCACCAGTGAGCGATACAGAAATGTTTTCATCTACGAAATTCAGGAATTTTATGTTGCCTAAAATTGAGACATTCACTGGGATGAGTGCAATTTCTCCTGGAAGTTCTGCAAACTTCATTGGTGAGAATTCCCGTGGATTGAATTCATCAGCCAACACTTTCATTGTGTATGTTCTATCTTTTGGTATATTGGCACGGAACATTCCGTCATCACCTGTTTTCGTGTAAATGCTGTTTTTATTTTCATCGTAGAGGAATACTCTAGCATTTGCAATTTCCTCGCCTGCATCGTGTACACCGTTTTCATTCGCATCGTAGTAAACCCTTCCGTTGTAGGCATCACCATCAACTACTGCAACATTCCATTCTGTGTCTGCGTAGATTGTTCGTTTCTCAAGATAAGTCCAATTTACGCCCGTAATCCATGCAAGATTCTTCAACTCGTAAGTGCCTGGTGGTAGATAAATTTCATAATAACCAGAGTAATTTGTGAAGAACCAGAGTTTTTCATTGCCCCTGTCTATCTGCATCGTGTAGCCATACATGATTTCATTTGTAGGTTTTGACTTCACCTCTCCATAGATTTTCACTGCCTTTTGAAGGTTTAGAACAATTTCCATGTCGTTTTCCAAAATAAAGCTTGTAAACTGGGTGTATCTGTCATTGCCTTTCATCATGAGAGCATAAACAGAATACATGAAACCTGTTGGTAGAGAAAGATTGAACTCTCCATTGGCATTAGCAACTACAGTATCACTCAATTTCCTGTTGTCTAGGTTTATGAATCTCACGCTTGCATAGCTTGCTGGTGCATTTCCGATTTTCAGCTTTCCTTTCACTTTTGCTGCTTCGAATATCTGGAGCGCTTGCGTTGAACGCTCACCTTGATTAAGTGTGATTTCAATCTTCTCTGACACATACTCAGGGTCATCTATGTAGAGGGTGTAATTTCCGGGCAGTAGGTGCTCAAATTCAAATTCGCCTGTTTCATTTGAAGTTGTGGTAGTAACTGTGCCATTTTCACGCTTTAGCGCTACAGTCACATTAGCCATCTTTTTTTCTCCAAGCGAGACATTTCCATCTATTTTGCCAGGTTGTATTCCTATGTCTGCTGTTACCTGTTCGTTAGGTTTTCCCTCTGTGGTCAGAGTTATCGTCTTGTAGGTGTCAACCACTGCGGAGACATTGTAGCTTCCAGGAGTGATATTATTGATAATGTAGGTGCCACTTGCATCCGTGGTCACAGTGTAAGTATCATTTGTCTCATTTCTTACAAAGTAGACCTTTGCATTGGGAATCACAGTATCCGAAGTTGAGGAATAACTCCCGCTGTTGTCATTATCCCAGTAAACTGTGCCTTTGATTGTTGCAGGTGCAACCTCAATGTCTCGATTGATAATATAATCCCAGACCCCATCTCTGTCACTGTCTACATTCTTTCTGTATGCCGCATCCTGGGAGATGTTTAGTGTCATTCTTGCTACCTGGATACGCTCTGTCATGGATTGCTTGTTTAGTTCGCCACCAGTAGTTACTAAAATGCTTATGTTTCCAAATGGTAAAATAAGGTTATACTTACCATCATCCCCTGTTATAGTGCTCATATGTGGAATCCCGTATTCATCCTGCACAGTGATTCTGAGTCCTTTAGCAATCCTACCATCTGGTAATTTCAAAGTTCCATTGAAGAACGCACCCGGGAAGTACTTTATCATCGCCACGCTCTGACCTATGCTGCTTCTGGAATTTAGATCTACAACACCTTCGCCACTAAGTTGCTTCTGGTAGGCCTCCTCATAGTTTATTGCTCTCCATGCATCGGTGTGATTCTGATAGTCCTTGTACGGGTTCCAGTAGGCAGTGAGATACACTACTCTAAAATGCGTCATGTTCCAGCCAGGCATTCTCTGATAATTTTCGAACCCAGAAGTGAGTGAAGGAATTCCATCGCCCATACCAATGTCCTTTCCACTATAACCTACATAAATTCTGTATAGCATAGAATTGTAGAACATATCCTTGTATTCTATCTTATAGTTAACAATTCTAACCCCAGCAGGAATTTCGTCAAGCTCATATTCTCCACCATACTCACTGATTGCTTTCAGATTGTAATAATCATAGGGTACGGACTCGCCTCTGCCCTTCATTCGTTGGTCTGATAGTTTGGCAGGAGCATAGAAGATGCCTGTATTGGTCCCTGAGAAGGGGAACAACCTTGAGTCAACTGCAAAGTAATATATTCTGTTGCCAGTAATGTCCATAACCACATTGTAAAGTTCTGATAGCTGTCTCAAGTTTAAATTGCTTAGAAGATAGACAGACATCCAGGTATAGTATGCATTGTGAACATTCAGGTCGGCCGATCTAGGACCGAAGACGCTTGGGTTGTCTAACACAATTTTCACTGTGCCTTTTGGGTCATTCAATCGTGCCTTTACTGGTGCTATGTCCACACCCGCATCCTCAATTGCTTTGAATATTTCTTCACACTTGGTTTTGTCCTTGTAGTACCATGCATAGAGAAGGTGTGCAATCATGAGGGAGATACCCTGGCTTTCATTTTGAGCCATTAGGAAATTTCCTGCTATTGGAATTCCATTCTGGAAGTTATCTGCTACAGTTGGATGATGTCCTACATCTACGGCCTCAAATCCATAGTCCCACCAGCTTACGAAGGCAGGCCTTTTATCTGGCGTATCATTTATATCCTGCTTGGAAAGCCACTTGTAGGCATCGGGCCAGTAAGATGACGGCAAAGGCACAGAGAAGCCAAAGGCACCAAAATACTTGTAAGAACCATTAACTTTGTCATAATCTGTGGGCTTTGCAAAATCTGGCATGGCCTCATAGACCTGCTTATCAAACTTTCGCTTGGTTTCATACGGTATGGAAGCATCCACCGCAAACCAGATATTCGGGAAAATTACAAGGAATGCTATGAAGAGGACCACAACTACGTGGGTGACCTTCACACTTTTTTTCAGAGCATTCCAGAGTCCTCCACCAATTGTGCCCGCAAATGTCTTTTGCATCTCTGAGAAATTGGCTATGTTAATAAGGAGGAGAATGAACCATGCAGAAAGCACCGAAAACATTGGAGAGCCGAGGAATGTGAACTTACCTGCAGTAGATGCAAGGTACACTGACATTGTGCTGAATGTTGCGAAGAAGATATAGTCCATTCGCCAGGATTTGTAGGTTTTATAAAGGAGATATCCAAGTCCAAGCACACCAAGAAATGTAGTTGCCGCACCAAATGCCAGAACCACCCGACTGAAGTCAGGTGCCTGCGCCTCTGCAACAGTGGAATAAACTTTGGTTTTGACGAAGTAACCCTGTCCTGAGACGATTATTTCGAAATATCCAGGGTTTATTAAATAAACAGAGAGGGCTATGACACCGAGGAGGACACCTACTGCAGGGAACACAATAATCCATGGAACATCTCTGGAGGATACGAAGATAAATCCAAGTACAGCAGCTCCAATGTAAAGGTAAACAGGCACATCAAACCAGATTGGGATGAGTTGGTCACCATAGTAGTATGGAAATGCGAGGAGGAAACCAACGCCCATTGCTACCATCGTAACAATATATACGCCTGTAGAGTCAACCTTTCTAATATGATTGAGGAGAATCTGAGCAAAGAGATAGATGAGCAAGATTGCTTCCATATATGTGAAACCCTGCCATGCCATGGAGGTAGCGCCGAAAGCCACGCCAGTCATCACGCTATAGAGCAGAGCTCTTTTCTCATTTCTGAAAAATGCTTTCAGTCCTTTTCCAATTTCCTCTCTGCTTTGCCAGGAACTAACCCATCTATGGCTTCCTACCATTTTTATAGTTCGAACATAGAAGAAGAGTATTGTGAGTACCATGAACATGTAGAATGGGAGATAGTTACCAAAAGTAGCAATGCTCCTCTCCACCTGTGCCTCCATGAATGTGAGAAGGAACACTGAGAGCAGAGCAGTTTTTCTTCCAAAAATGTCTTTGGTAAGAAAGTAGAGTGGGAAGATGCATAGGGAGCCCCAGATAGGTGCAATGTAAACCAGCACATAGGCGGCAGCAAGCACCGCATCTCCTCCGAATAACGGAGCGAGAACAGTGCCAAGTACAGCAACCATCCAGTCAAACAATGGTGCCCTTGGGTTAATTGCACCAGTGGGATAGTTTAACATTGTGTCGAGAACAAGGTGGTGTTTATTGGCAACAATGTATTCAATTACTCTGGAGTGGTAGTAGGAGTCCGAGCCTCCTGAGTAGAGATACAGAGGCCCATGCTGTGTTATAAGTTCAGTTGCAAAGTACACCCGCATCAGCAATCCGATGAAGAATATTGTTGCTAGGTAAAGCACTGTAGTTCCATGCTCGTTGCACCACATTATTACTCTATCTGATAACTTCAGCTTTGCATCCGTTTTTTCAGCCATAGCCATACCTCAGTAATTCCTGTTCTCAACCTCATAACTAGTTCATCTATATATCTTTTCCTACAACCAAACCAGATAAGTATAAATAGAGCGAAGCCATGAAGCACTATGGTAGAATTATGAAAACTGGGGGCAACAAGATGAAAATCCTATTTGTGGTGATTGCGATTGTGATGGCATCTCTTATAGTTCCACTGACGCCAGGCCAAGAGGTGAAGGCAAATGATAAAGTTCAGAGTGGATATGCGAGCGACCAGATTTTTCTGAAGAAGATTATATTTTCCACCTCTGCAGGAGAACCAGAGATCCCTTCCCATCTGAGGATATCTTCCTATCCTGGATGGGTTAGTGGAGTTTACATAGTCCAAATGAAGGGTCCAATAAAAGAAAACTGGAAAGTCCAGCTTTCTAAACACTGTCAGATTCTTTCATACATACCCGACAATGCCTATACTGTAAAAGCAACTTTTTCCCAGATGCAGGAAATTGCAAATCTTCCGTTTGTGCAGTGGTGGGGAATTTATCAACCATATTATAAGATAGACAATAGTGTATACGATACACCTTCTCAAACGCTCAAAATTCTGGTATTCGATAACATTTATGGAGTGGCTATGGCAATCAGAAAGAATGGAGGCATTGTGAAAGATGTAGCACCATCAATGTACGGAGATGGTGGAACCATAATAGCGGAGATGAACTCAAAACTTGCTGAGAAAATTGCATTTTTGCCAGATGTGCGATGGATAGAAAAGCGGAGCGAGATGAAAATATCTAACTCAATTTCAGCAGGCGTGATTCAGTCAGGCACAAGCGGAAACACGCCAATCTGGAATCATGGGCTTTATGGTGATGACCAGATAATTGGAGTAAGTGATACTGGTATTGATTGGGACCACGAAGCATTTAGGGATCCAAGTCACTTCCCAGTCCAGTACTCTAATCCTCCGGGTTCTCTACCTCCAGACCTCCAGCATAGGAAAATAGTCAACTATCATGTGAACGCAAATGAGAGTGACAGCGATTATTCTGGTCATGGAACGCATGTAGCATGTACGGTAGCTGGAAATAATAGCTATGTGGGTGGAACTAATCTAAATGGAATAGGTATAGCTCCGAGTGCAAAGCTCTCATTTGCGGACATCGGTAATGTCTCTGGATATAATGATGTACTCGTATTACCTCCAGACCTTAATACTCTTTTCCTTTGGGCATACAATGATGGGGCCAGATTGCACTCAAACTCCTGGGGTTCTTCAAGTAACAACTATACAAGCGAATCCATGCAGACAGATGAGTTTATGTGGTATCACAAGGACATGCTTATCTTTTTTGCAGCTGGTAATAGTGGCTCAGGTCCAAACACAGTCGGAAGCCCAGGTACTGCAAAGAACATTGTTACCGTAGGAGCGACTTCTCATTACGGGACGGAGATTGCGGACTTTTCGAGCAGGGGGCCAACTGCAGATGGACGCCTTAAACCCACGATATGCGCACCAGGTAGATATATTGTGTCTGCAGACTCAGATGGGAATTTGCATTCAAACAACTCAGGATACATTACAATGAGTGGCACTTCGATGGCAACTCCTACAGCTGCAGGTGGTGCTGCACTTGTGAGGCAGTACTTTACCGAAGGTTGGTATCCAACCGGCACGAAGGTGAGCAGCAATGGTTTTACTCCTTCTGCGGCTCTGATAAAGGCCGCATTGATAAATAGTGGTGTCCCATTTGCCGCGTTCTCCGTGCCTAACAACGACATAGGATGGGGAATAATAAATCTAGACAGAGTATTGTATTTCAATGGAGATACTGAGAGGTTGCGAGTAGTCGATTTCAGAGACGGACTTTTGACTGGAGATTGTGTGGAATATCTATACTATGTTTCCAATTCTTCAGTTCCGTTGAAAATAACTCTAGCATGGACGGATTATCCTGGCGAGCCACTCTCTTCTAGAGCGATTGTAAACGACTTAGACCTTATCGTGGTTGCACCCAATGGGACCCAATATTTAGGAAATGTGTTTGCAAATGGGCAATCAATTCCGGGAGGGATATCTGATAACACTAACGTAGAAGAGTGTGTCTATTTGAACACGCCAGAAGTAGGGCTTTATAGGGTAAGGATATCTGCAGTAAATGTTCCTTTTGGTCCTCAAGATTTTGCACTAGTAGTCACTGGAGGGTTAAGTGACACACAGGGAGAAATACATATGGACAAATATTGGTATTCTCTCGAGGGGATGATAAAACTACGAGTTATAGATCTAGATGCTTCTGGGCTTCTTACTGGTGTGGTAAATTCCACTACAGAACCAAATGGTGAAACAGTAATTCTTACGGAACTCTCTTCGGGTTGCCATATTTTTGAAGGGAGCATTTCTATTTCTCATACGAATTCTAATGGGGTTTTACAAATTTCAGATGGAGATAGGATTGTTGCAAAATATATCGATCAATCCGCACCACATTCTCCTGTTTTCGCATACGCAAATGTGGATGGAAGACCCCCTGTAATAACAAATGTATCTGTTGAGGTCATCGCGGGAAACTACGCTGAGATTACATGGACAACTAACGAACCAACAACTTCTAAAGTTAAGTATGGAGTATACTCTCCGACACTTACAGTTTATTCGAGTGTTCTTTCGTTCGTTCATAGAATAAGGTTATACGGTCTGGAACTCAACACAACCTATGTTTTTGATCTGGAAGGTAGGGACATTGTAGGTAACGTGGGTATAGACACGAATGGCGGTCTGCATTATAAGTTCACAACAACCTTAGCTAGCATTCTTATAATAGATGGTGGGTCCTATCTCATATTTGACAAGTACTATACTGACGCAGTTGGAGACGCGGGTTGGAGCTATGGAATCTGGAGCAAGGCAAAACAGGGCATGCCCACCTTGGCATACCTTCAGCAATTTAAGGCAGTGGTATGGCACACAAGTGATTGCTATCCACAGCTCTCTGCAGATGACCGCAGTTTGCTCGGGAGTTATCTTGATGGAGGAGGAAAACTTGTAATTTCAGGGCAGGATATCGGATGGGACCTCTGTGCTACCGATGGAACCCAGTACAACAATGCTACATGGTACCAGACCTACCTTCATGCCACCTATTCAGCGGACAATGATGGGAGTTATGCAATCAATGGTGTTGCTGGTGACCCAATAGGCGATGGAATCAGTGCAAGTTTGCAGGATGTAATTGGGGGTTATTATCCAGATAGAGTTTCTGCCCGCACAGGTGCCTATGCCTTCCTAATGTACTCCAGTGGAAACACTGCTGGTGTTAGATATCTAGGGAGTCATGGAGTGGTTTACTATGCCTTTGCGTTTGAGGACATCTCCTCAAGGAGTATAAGGGCAACTCTCATGGATCGCTCGCTTTCCTACCTGCTTGGTGGCTCAAAGCCCACGGTGACTATCACCGCTCCAGAGGAAAATACTGGCTTTTATGATATTGTTAATGTAACATGGAGTGCCAGCGATACGAGGACAATCGTGAAGTTTGACATTTACCTCAGCCCTGACGATGGGCAATCCTGGAGTTACATTGGAAGCACCACTGGAAACAGCTACACACTTGACCTCACATCCTATCCTGTTGGAACCTACAGAATCAGAGTTGTGGCAATAGACGACACAGGACTTGATGGCACTGCTACAGTCAGGGTATTCAAAACCCTTGATGATGTAGGCGTTGAGAGTATTATCTCTCCGATAAATGAGAACGCCTACTATACTGGCGAACGAACAGTGAGTGCGAAAATCAAAAACTATGGACCAAACACCCAGGATTCTTTTGATGTGAGATGCAGAATCTGGGAAGTTCTACCAGGCACGGAGGACACAGTCTTTGTGGATGACTTTGAGATAGACAAGGGCTGGACACACCAGAATACAGGTGGCAATGCAGTGGACCAATGGGCAAGAGGGACGCCATCAGGCACAGGTGCACCAACACCACACAGTGGCTCAAATGTCTGGGGCACAAATCTAGCTGGCAATTACGCAAATGCATATTCAGCAGCGCTGATCTCACCAGCAATGGACCTCTCGGGTTACGACTATGTTGTTATGAAGTACTGGCAGTGGGTGGACATGGAAACTGGAACTTACACGGTGTATGATGGTTGGTTAATAGAAATAACAACTGATGGAAGCACATGGATGCAGGTAGACGAGCCAAATGTTAATCCTCAACCCTATTACAACGGAACAATTTCCTCCTCATGGGGCAATCCACTCGGTGGAAAGAAAGCATTTTCAGGAAGAGTCCAAACATGGGTTGAAGTGACAGTAAACCTTACAAGATGGGTTGGCAATTCGAATGTTAAAGTGAGATTTAATTTCGGTGCAGATAGCATGGTCAATTACCTGGGTTGGTATCTTGACGATGTGCAGGTAATAGGGAAGAAAAACACAGTACTGACAGAGATATTCAATCAGACGAAGCCCACAGGGATAACAATGCCTCAAAATGCGGAGGTAAACCTAGATTGGATATACAACTTCACCGAAACAGGAAGATACAAAATCATGGTAAATACAGAACTCGGCGCAGATATAGCTACTGGAAATGACGCAAAGGTGGTGTATATAAATATAGTTCCCGCAGGTACAATTCTCATCAGCCACACACCAGTAACCGCTGCGAATGTAGGAGATCCAATCGACATTTATGCCAATGTAACAGCTGGTGCGGAACCCATAACGGATGTAAAAGTGTTCTACCAACCAGTTGGAAGTGATACCACAATAGCGATTGCTATGTCTTTGATTGCAGGCAACAACACCAATGGTACATGGCACGGACAGATTCCAGCTCAGAGTTCACCAGGCCCCCTCTATTACTATATCCAGGCATGGGATAGCGGAAACAACACTGCAACACTTCCAGAAAACGGAAGTTTCCCAGTAACAATCCAGCCAGTCAGCGAATTCTCTATAGGATATATTCTGATACCAATGTTGGTAACAGTGTTTGCAGTGGTAACCCTCAGAAAAAGAAAAATCTGAACTCTTTTACCCTTTTTATTCATTTTTATCTGATTTTTCTATGTTTTGTTTATGCCAGCATAATATTGTCCCTTCCGTAATTTACATATATCTGCATATATTCCTGTTGGATGGTGAATAAAATGGAAGAGGAGACCAGAAGAAAGGAGATTTTGAAGGGCATTCTGAAGAAATTGCATGAAGGTGCAACGCCAGAGAATGTGAAGGCTGAATTCAGGGAGTTTCTCTCTCAAGTGACACCCTTGGAAATTGCGAGAGCGGAGGAAGAGCTGATTAAAGAAGGCATTCCCAGAGAGGAAATAAGAAAATTGTGCGACCTCCATCTTAAAATTTTCAATGAATTGCAAGGTGGTAAAATGGATGTGCCAGATGGACATCCTCTGAAAATTCTTCTCACAGAACACGAAATGCTGCTTGGATTTGCCGGTGAGTTATTGCAGATAGCAAGGGATTGGGGAGGCAGTGAACATGAGAAACTGGAGCATGTGATTGAGCATCTGAAAAGTTCCGAAAGCCATTATGTGCGAGAGGAGAATGCACTCTTTCCCTACCTTGAAAGGCACGGGATTACCGAGCCACCGCAAGTGATGTGGATGGAACATGATATGATAAGAGAGATAAAAAAGGAGATTTATGCAATTGCAGAGAGCAATGATGTGGATGTAGCAAAACTTCAGGAAACTACACTCAAACTACTGGAAAATTTGCAGTCCCACTTTTACAAAGAGAACAACATCCTTTTCCCAACGGCTCTGCGAGTCATTTCAGAGGAGGAATGGAAGGAGGCAAGGAAAGAATTTGATGAACTGGGATACTGCTGCTTCACACCGAGCACTGTTCTTGGTGTAGGTCAAACTGTTGTAGGGACAAAAGAAGAGCATAGAAATCTTAAAGCACTATGTGTGGATGGAGAAGTACCACTGGATACAGGAAAATTATCTGTGGAAGAACTGGATGCAATTCTGAACGCTCTACCAGTTGACATTTCTTTTGTTGACAAAGAGGACACTGTAAGGTATTACAACGACACTAAAGACCGAATCTTTCCAAGGACCAAGGCAGTTATTGGAAGAAAAGTCCAGAACTGCCATCCCCAGAAGAGTTTGGAAAAGGTAAACGCGATTATTAACGACTTCAAGGCAGGTAAACGGGATAAAGCAGAGTTCTGGATTAATCTGAAGGGCAGACAGATTTATATCAGGTATTTCCCAGTGAGAAATAAACAAGGAGAATATCTTGGCTGTCTTGAAGTAACCCAGGACATAACTGAAATAAAGAAAATCGAGGGTGAGAAACGACTTCTAGATGGTTAACTCACAACATAAAAAATAAACTTTTCACATTTTTTATGGTTTTCAGTTAGCAGGGTTATTCCTAATACAAAATTATAAATATTAAGAACAGATACTCTTTCTTTGGTGATTCAAATGAAGTTGGAAAGCAAAACCACAAAAGGTTTGGAGTTGAAGGGCATTAGGAATAACAAATATGGGTATCCCAGTGGGTTTACAAGTGGTTTAACGCACAAACACAAATACAATAAGAGAATGAACAAAGGTGTTAATCATGCACGTATCTTGGCTGTGTTTCTGATAGGTATAGTAGTGCTCAGTGCAATTGCGGTGCTTACATGGCAGAATAACAATGCTAGTGTAATAAAGGTAGATGGTAATTTTGAGGACTGGCAGGGCATTGAAAAGACCTCGAAGGCAAGGAATTTCGGTGTGCCAGAAAACATAGACATTGCTGAATATGCAACAGCGGAATCTGGCAAGAGTGTGGCGTTTTATGCAAAGGTGTATGGTAATTTGCTTGCTGGTGATGGCAGATACATTGTGGAGGCACCATCGGAAAATCCGGTGTATGTTGCGAATCAGCGAGAAACTGCAATTCCAAACGCAAATGGAAGGGATGTGGCGTATGTATTTATTGACACGGACAATAACGCAGCAACTGGTTTCAAGCCCTCGCAAAACTTTGCAGTTGGAGCTGACAAGGCCATAGAAATTGTAGGCAAGAACGGAAAGATAGAGGCAAGCCGAGTGCTGACATTTGCAGGTGTGGTGCAGCAGGAATGGACATGGAACATTGGCGATAGTGTGGCAGCAGCAACGAACGGCAGAGAAATGGAGACAATGGCTGGGAAGAACACACTTGGTATAGGCGAGACCTATGCAGTTTATTACTATATGGTTGATTGGAAATTTAGCGTTTCTACAACGCTCCAGTACACTGAGTTATCTTCAAATGGTAAAACCTCTTACCATGACATTGTTGTTGATGGTGACCTTGGAGAATGGCAAGCAGACGAGAACATGGGCGGTAAAGATAATGTAAATTGGTATCTCACATGGAATGCAAATAATCTTTATATCGGTGTTGATAGAGGAGAGGCATTTCATGGAGGCACTGAAGAGGATGTGCTCTGGATTTACATGGACACAGCCAGTGGTGGTGGAAGCACATCAGTGGACTGGAATGGTTGGCACAATTTCTCCTTCTATGCTGACTGGTGTTTCGTCTATGCACCAGGTCGAGCAACGCCTTATTGGAATCTAAGAATGTGGGATTCAAATGCAGGTGCTTGGCTTGCTGATCAGAGTTTCACAGGAGGTGTGGCAAAAGGTTCCCAGACCGCAGAGATAGCGATTCCATTTGCCGATATAGGAAATCCCACGCAGGTCAACATTCTCTTCTACATCACAAATGGTGCAAACAACTACCTGTTCGGTGCGTCTCCGAAGGAAAACCCAACAGGTGATAGCCCTAAAATTTTGAACTTCACATGGATTGAGAACATTAACAGTGGTGTTGCACCAAACGAAGCGATGAAGAGAACAGTGCCATTCGCAATAAACGGAGACAGCGCTCTGATTGGAAAGGCAGCTGAATGGGGTTGGGATGGAGACGGCAGTGAATCGAACCCATACATAATCAAAAACTACAAGATATCTACTTACTCTGGCACATACGGTATCTCTCTTCAGAATACAAATCTCCATGTAGTCATCAAAAACTGCGAACTCGAGAATGTATCAGGTGGAACAAACAGTGCTGGAATATCGCTCATCACTGCCACTAATGTCACAATTCAAGAGAACATTGTATATAACCACACATTTGGAATATGGCTGCAAACAAGTAGTGTATGGAACACAGTAAAAAATAACACTGTTTATGGAAACAGAGATGGTATTAGACTGACCACTTCGAGGAATAACATAGTGCTCGGAAATGAGGCCTTTGGGAACAGTAGGGCAGGCATATATCTTACGGGCACAAAACCAGAGAACAACACTATTGCAAACAACACAATCTACAACAATGCACAGTACGGCATCTATTTCGCATCATCATATGCGAACAATACCACGATAATTAACAACGATATATACAGCAATACACAATATGGTATCTATTTTGCAACATCATCCTATGCAAACAATACAACAATAATCTACAACAATATCTACAACCACGGCACTTATGGAATCTACATAACCTCATCATCCTTTAATAACATAACACATAACAGGATATACCAAAACACAAATTATGGTATCTATCTCACATCTACTTCCGCAAACAATTACATCTGTTATAATAACTTTACAGGGAACAACGGCGCAACCAAAGGTACCACAGATGGCAAAAGTCAAGCATATGATGCAGGTACAGGTAACCTCTGGTACAATAATACTGCACAGGAAGGCAACTACTGGAGCAACTGGGACGGCAAGGAATGGGGTACGGCAAGTGCTTATCCGATAGCTGGTGGTGCAGGTGCGAGCGACTGGTATCCTTTGAGTGTTCCAGAGTTCTCGCAATTCCCAGTATTTGCGTTGTTGGTACTTTGCATAGGTGTGCTTTCAATACTGTATAGAAGAAGACAAAAATAATTTTCTCTGTTTTTTTATTTTTATTTGTGCTTCACTTTTGACACATTACCGCCCTTACACATATATATAACTGTTCTTTAACCTGAATTATGCTCTTGGAATACATTGACATAACCCGTGTGATTGTTGCTTTGGGTTTGTTTAGCATCGCTTCCTACTCAGACTATCGCACACGTCAGATAGAAAACTATGTCTGGCTGATTGGTGGTGCAATTGGTTCTCTACTTCTTTTTAGCCATCTCATTTTAATCTCAAGCTCGGGTATTGCTTATCTTCTTGGTTTACTTGCAATAGCTCTTTTCTTCACACCATACATCTCCCTCGAACGGTTTGGCATTTCAGAAACGACGGAAATCTATGTTGAAATGACGCTTTACATCCTGCTCACAGCCCTCACATTCTTGATTGGCTTTTACTGGTTTTCTCCTGAAAATGGAATTCTGATGGGCATTGTTGCAATGCAGGTGCTCATGCGAGTTTTCTATGAGCTCAACATAATTCACGGTGGTGCAGATGCTAAAGCCCTCATGCTCATAGCTCTTCTTTTTCCCACATACCCTCGTTTTCTCAATTTCCCGCTTGCAGAAACAAACATTTCCATGTTTGAAACTATGTTTCCTTTTGCCCTTACAGTTCTTCTGAATGCAGTGTTCTGGTTCATTTTTTATCCCCTAGTGCTCTTCCTTTACAATGCAGTAAAGGGCAACGCTAAGATTCCTCATGCATTTTTTGGCTATAAAATGCCAGTGTGTGATGTAAAGAAAAAATTCGTTTGGCTCATGGAACATCCTGTGAACGGAAAAATTGTTACAAAATACACTCCAGATAAGGACGAGGACGAAAACATTGCTGTAGAGGTCGCAGAACTTGAACGGCTCGGCAGAAAAGAGGTTTGGGTGACGCCACAGATTCCATTCATAATTCCAATCACCGCTGGTTTATTTATAAGTGTAATTCTAGGAAATGTATTCTTCCTTCTGATTGGTGTCTCTTCCATCCATGCCTTTTACTGCTCCCAGGTGCATCTGTATTTGTAATTTTCTATAATTTCCACCCTTGGGTTTTTTGCACCGCCCAGCTTGAGCACTCCTTTCAAGAATCCTTTGATATTGTGGGCGTAAAGTTCAAAGTATGGAAAATCACAAATTTCGCAGATTATCTCTCCTGGCACATTCTTGTGAATGACAAATTTTCCACCATCGTAGAAATTTCTCCAATCACTCTGTGATTTCGCAGCTAGTTCGTTTGGATTCATAACAAACTTTACAAAAAACTTAAGAATTCCAATGTCTTCTGCACCTCTCACCCCTATTACCTCTGCATTCTTGTATGGGTCACCGTGGAGTTGTGAGCAAAGGGTTTCAAGCACAGCAAATTCGTACCACAGAGGGTACCAGTCCTTTTCAATCACATGGGAGAGGTCAAGTCCATAGTTATTTAATAGATGTTTATTTAGCTCAGCGAGGCCCTCACTTCCCCGTTTAAATTTCATAGTATCAAGGAGATTTTTTATATTCACTCCTCTAGTTTTTATCTCACTGTCTTTGTAATCCAAAGCTTTCATCTATCTCAGAAGGGAGACAGCAAATACATTTAAATACCTTTCGTAAATTCATGTTAAGAGATTATGCCTGATGAAAAAGAAAAAGGCACGATTGAAGAAACTGCAAAAAGAGAGAAGTGGATAGAAGCAATAATCGAAGGGAAGAAGCTTGAGAGTTATGCAGAATACAAAACAAAGGAGATGCATGTTTGCTTTCTCTGTGATACCATCTGTTATAAAAGAATCCCTGTCAAGAAAATCGGAAACAAATACATATGTATCAATTGCCTTAAAGCCCTTAAGGAACTGATTGAAAACCTTGAAATCTGGGAAAGTGAGGTAAGCATAGACCGAGAAATGGAAAAACAAATCCAGGAAGATATAAAGGAAATTCGCAAATAGAACGCAAATAGAAATTACCATATTAGTTCGCTCTTTAGCGAACTACCTATTCGGCATTCTTTGAAAAAGTTTTATATACTAGATGCCATTGAAACCCCGAATGCTTGATAAACTTGCTGAAAAAATGGCTGGCGAAATCGTGCTTTCTGAAAGCCCTGGCAAGACAATAAAGAAATGGCGGGAAACCTTCAAAGTGAGTCAGAAAGAACTTGCTGAAGAACTGGGTGTCTCGCCATCCACAATCTGCGACTACGAACATGAGCGAAGGGAGTCGCCAGGCATAAAGACAATTTCTAGAATTGTCCAGTCTATAATAAATATTGATAGAAAAAAAGGTGGGGAAGTCATTAAAAAATACATGCTTGGTGTTGAAAGTGATGCCATTATTCAGATTCGTGAGTTTCCCATTGGAATTCCACTAACCGACTTCAAGGATGTGCTTGGTGCAAAAAATGTTTCTCCTTGCTCACTCCAGCGTGACATACATGGCTACACAATAGTTGATAGTGTTAAGGCAATTCTCTCCCTGAATGCTACTGACTATCTCAAAATTTATGGCTGGAGCACTGAGAGGGCCCTCATATTTACCGATGTAAGGTTTGGCCGAAGTCCCATGGTAGCAATAAGGGTCCATCCCCTGAAACCTGCCTGTGTGGTGCTCCATGCACCAAAGGAACTTGACCCACTTGCAATAAAAATTGCAGAACTGGAAAACATTCCCTTGCTTGTCACAAAAATGAACCTGAATGAAATAATAAAAAGATTAGAGGAGTTGTGAAAAAATGGTAGGAATAGTAAGTTATGGTGGCTATGTGCCCCGCTACAGGATAACACCTGCAGAGATTGGAGCGGTGTGGGGAATCGATGGAAAGAGCTACGGCGAGAGCTTAGGTGTGAAAGCCAAATCAGTGCCAGGCCCGGATGAAGACACAATCACAATTGCGGTGACAGCGGCAAGGAACGCACTGAAAAGAGTTTCAATTAATCCGAAAGAAATTGGAGCAATCTATTGTGGCTCAGAGTCGCATCCCTATGCTGTGAAGCCCACTGCCACCGTTGTTGCAGAGGCAATAGGTGCAACGCCTGACTTAACTGCTGCTGACTACGAATTTGCCTGCAAGGCAGGGACTGCAGGCATCCAGACCTGCATGGGCCTTGTGAAATCAGGGATGATAAAGTATGGACTTGCAATAGGTGCTGACACATCTCAGGGAGCACCTGGAGACCCACTAGAATATACTGCAAGTGCTGGTGGTGCTGCAATCCTCATCGGCAATGAGAAGGTGATTGCGGAAATCAATCGCACATACTCTTTTACAACAGACACACCTGACTTCTGGAGAAGAGAGGGACAGATGTATCCCAGTCATGGTGGCAGATTTACAGGAGAGCCAGCATACTTCAGACATGTGCTCACCTGTGCCAAAAAATTGATGGAGATGCAGGGCACGAAACCAGAGGATTACCAGTATGCAATTTTCCATCAGCCCAATGGCAGATTTCCAAGAAGGGCAGGCAAAATGCTTGGTTTCAAGGACGAACAGATAAACCAGGGCTTGCTTACACCCTACATCGGCAACACGTATTCAGGAGCAGTAATGCTTGGTCTATGTTCTGTGCTTGATGTTGCAAAGCCAGGGGACAGAATTCTCGCTGTTGCCTTTGGTTCAGGTGCTGGCTCAGACGGTTTTGATATAACTGTGACTGAGGAAATCCAGAATTTCAAGCGAGAAAACGCACCCCTAATCAGGCACTACATTGAGAATGCAGTTGAGGTAAACTATGCAATCTACACGAAACTAAAGCACCAGATTATTCTAAGGGAGGAATGATCAAATGCGAGATGTAGCAATAATTGGAATTGGAATGACAAAGTTCGGGGAACTCTGGGAAAAATCCTTTAGAGAGATTGGAATTGAGGCAGGGCTCAGAGCGATTGAAGATGCAAAGATAAGTGGTGATTTGCTTGACGCTCTCTATGTTGGAAATATGTCTGCTGGCAAACTTATTGAACAGGAGCATGTTTCCTCATTGATTCTTGACTATTCTGGCTATTCTTCCAAGCATCTACCAGCTGTGCGTGTGGAAGCAGCAAGTGCATCTGGAGGTGTTGCTCTCTATGAAGCATACCTTGCAGTTGCCTCTGGCATGTATGATTTCGTGATGGTTGGTGGTGCAGAAAAGATGACGGATGTAGGAGATGCGGAAGCCAACAGAGAACTTTGTTCCACTGCAGACAACGAGTGGGAAAGCATTTTTGGGGCTACCTATGCCTCGCTGTTTGCAATGATGGCAAGGCGACACATGTATGAATATGGAACTACCGAAGAACAGATGGCTCATGTGGCTGTGAAAAATCACAAATTTGCTTCCAAGAACCCAGTTGCGCATTTCAAGAACACACTGACGGTTGGGCAAGTACTTTCTTCTTCACCAGTAGCTACACCGATAAAGACCCTTGACTGTGCCCCGGTTTCAGATGGTGCGGCAGCGGTGGTACTCTGTCCATGGGACCATGCTAAAAAATTCTGTGATACTCCAGTCAAGATTGCAGGTGTAGGTCTTGCCACAGATACAATTGCATTGCATAGCAGAAGGGACATCTGCACCATGGATGCGGTTGTGAGGGCATCCAGCAGGGCATACCACATGGCGAAGATTGGTCCGCGAGAGGTGAATATAGCAGAGGTACACGACTGTTATACTATTGCAGAGATTGTGGAGATAGAGGACTTGCGACTAGTGAAAAAGGGTGAAGGAGGCAAGGCAACTGCAGAGGGCCAGACAGACATTGGAGGTAAAGTGGTGGTGAATCCCTCTGGTGGACTCAAGGGCAGAGGTCAGCCGCCAGGTGCTGTGGGAATTGCGCAGGTGGTTGAGATTGTGCAACAGCTGAGAGGCGAGGCGAAGGAAAGGCAGGTGCCAAATGCAAATGTGGGCTTGACACTGAACATTGGAGGTACTGGTGCAACTGCCTTTGTGAGCATTCTCAAGCGGGAGAATTGAGGTGGTCAAAATGCAGATACCGAGATTCTGGCGTCAGATTCCAAACCGCTATAACCTGATTGGTGTGCAGTGCGAGAATTGCAAGAAGGTGTATTTTCCGCCGAGGATTGTGTGTCCAGATTGCCATCGATTGAGCATAGGAAAGATGAAACAATACAAGTTGAGTGGTAAGGGTGTTGTGCATTCCTATACATTGGTGTACGAGCCAGCAGATGGATTTGAGAACCAGGTGCCTTACATCATGGCAATAATTCAGCTGGATGAGGGCCCAAAAATCACAGCCCAGATTGTGGATTGCAATCCAGAGGAGGTTAAGATTGGCTCAAAGGTGGAGATGGTGTTCAGGCGGCTTGGCGAGGATGGAAAGGCAGGAATAATCTACTATGGGTATAAGTTTGCACTGGTGAAATAGAAATGAGGCATACCACTGTCTGCATTTGCATCACCGTTCATATCTGAGCCACAGAGTGCCAGAATAGTGCGAAAAGCACTATTCCTATTTTCCCCTCCTCTTTTTTCTCATGTGGAAGACATACCCAATGAAACAAGCTAATAGTATAATAAGAAGAGTAGTAATAACCAACGGATTTAACTCCAAAGGAGAACCTGTGTTTATGCAAACTGTGAGAATCACAATCTTTGAAGAATTCAAATAGCCAGATTTATTAGATTTTATCATTAGAATCACAAGATGTTTCCCAGAATTTGCGTTGGGATTGACCTCCACATCCACCTCTGCACTCCCATTTTCATCAGATTGAGCGTTTTCAACATATGCTCTAACTCCAGCAGGTGCGTCAAAAACGAATTCCACAGAGAGACCACAACCCCTAAGCGGTTCTGAGCTAGCATTCTTTACATATACCTTAATTTTCTCAGACATAGAAATCGTCTTGTTGTATTTTATAAAGATTGTTTGATTTTCTAGTGGTGTCCTCAGAGGGTAGTAATCGGATACGTTTGAACCGTTAATCGGATATGCATTTTCTGTGCCCCAGCCTTTACCATCCCAGTTATACCAGTAATTTCCTTCTTTTCTTTCTGGGTCATACCAGATGCTTCTCCCAGACCTATCTTCACCCAGACTTTTGTTTAAAACTCCATTTTCAAATCGCTTGTGAAAGTTGTTATGATGAATTTCGTTTCTTCCATTTATTGCACATCCTTGAACTATGTAAAAGTTGTTTGAGATTATTTTGCCATTTTCGCTTTCACCATCCATCACCCCACAAAATCCCGTTATGTGATTTGACTCAACTCTCGCATTGGATACATGTTGAAGGTCAACACCGTTAAGGGAGGTAATATTATTTGAGATAACCTGGATATTTTGAGAATCTGTTCTTAAATCCCATCCCTTAGTGACCTCAACTCCTGCGTAGTATGCGGTAATTGTATTGTTATAGATGACTATGTTTCTTGCTCCGATGTATATTCCGTAACCACTGGCATTATAATCGGGATTATATATTATGTTGTCCATGATAAGACCGTTATCGGCATACAGTGTAATATGACATCCGACAACAAAACAATTTCTTATGATATAAAAAACCTCTGTGCTGCATCTTACATAAATGCCACTCCATTCTATAGCATTCACAATTTTCCAACCTTCAATGATAAAGGGGTCATTTGCAGTCCCGCAGCCCCCAACCACGCCATTCTCTTTTGTGAATTCACTTTTTGAGGTAATCTTAATAGGGGCATGTTCTAAGTATCTGTCCGAAGGCGCTGATTCTGCAAGGGCGTTGATGTGAACAAATGAAATAGTCGCAAGAAAGAAAATAAATAAAAATAGGAATAGTTTTCTCATGCCAATTCCACCCTGAGGTTTTGTTGGATGTTTTCAGTGGTGCCGTCATTGTACATAACAGTTATCTTCATTTCGTAAAGTGGTACAAGTAATGGTGGGTGCGGTTTATCTGGAAGCAGAGGTTTCTCTGACGTCACATAGTAGATATCAATTCCTGTAATACTTGCTTTTTTTACATTTTGAGGAGGTTTGGAGATACCAATACCTTTACCTCTGAGATAGTTTATAATTTCGGCTGGTTGTTTTGCATCAATCCAGCCATAATTTGAAACTGCAAAATCACAGGACATGGATAACCAGGTAACTGTTCCTGTAGCGTTCACTCGTACCATCACTCTTGGCGCAATTGGATAGTCATCGTATGCAAGTGAGAAGGATATAACTTTCGTGGTGTAGTAAGTAACGACACCATCACTTTTCTTATCGGCATCAATCGCATGGAAGTCTATTGTTAGATGTGGGTATGCATTCTTCAAGATATGTGGAACTGTGGAATTTATAAAATTCCATGCTGTGCTTACCGCTTTATCGTCAGAGATAAATTTTTCTGGCAATGTTGGCGGAACAGCGTAGTCTGTGGAATACAAAATTGAAACTGTGCTAACTTCAACTTGTCTAGATTCATCTTTAACTGTGATTCCAAGCGGACTCTCCTCAGTTGTGTTTGTGTAAATTCCAAATGCTTTCGCAATGGCAATACAAGCATCCTGTTTGTTCGCACCTTGGAGTGGTGAGAAAATTGTCAATGTAAGGAGGGCTCTTTTGCTTGGCCAGCTATCGAGAACACCTGAAAGATTTTTGTCGAAATCTACATCTCCATTGTAAAGATAGGGGGCATAGGTACTCTGTGTTCCAATGAGAACGGATGAAGCCACATTCTCGTTTTCTTCTGTTCTTGGAGCAGGTGCTGTTAAATACCAAACCAGAACTCCGCAAAGCATTCCGCATACCGCCAGAGAAATTATTATCTTAGTCACTTTTTTCATGGTATTCGCCTCCTACTGGTCCACAACCCATTCATAATACTGTGGCGTGTATATTGATATAATATTTCCTATATTTTTGTTTATCGGGTCTGGAAGCGGGGAATCAATCGTATCTTCATAGAAATATTCCACTATATCTACTAATTCTCCATTTTCGTATATGTTGCCCACTGCTGCCACACTTGCACCCACAATATAGTGATGCTCACCCCAGCAATTCTCAGATACATCCCGAATTGTCGCTCTTTGCCATGCAAATCCCACGGCACGCTTCAGATATCCATTTTGGGTTCCTCCTTCAAAAAGGCATTCTGCATAAATTGCCCCGCGAGTTTTATGGTCCCACCATGACCAAGTCCCATACCAATAAGAATCTGTTACATACCCGTTGACAACATGAATGCCCTGCGTGTTTGTTGGTGTATGGTGGTACATTGCATATCCCCATGTTTGGGTGCATACGGCACTTGCTCCACCTGCTAGTCCCCGACAGCAAGAAAGAGTAAGCCATTCCACATCGTCATTATCACCCAGCAAAGTTTCATACGAATCTGCATAATTTGATGCTGGTTGAGTTAATGGGTCGTAGCTGTTTGGAGGCATAGATATCGCAGAAGATTGATCTGTACCGAATACCATTGCGCTAAAGTGGATAAATTGACCATTTACTCGTATCGTTCCGCCGCCAGTACCATGTCCTGCAAAATAGATAAAATCACGAGATGCACCAAATTCAGCTGGTCTTGCGAAGTCATCTGGTATAGCATTGTTGTTCCCCCACACTGTTGTCTCCCATCCATGCTGGGACATTACATACCCGAATCCTGGTTTGGTTCCATACACATATCCTAATATCGGCCAGTACCACCACCAGCCAGTTCTTCCGTATGCATCAATGTCAGAGTAGGGAAGGTCCCCAGCCTTACCATTATACTGATTCACCCACTCTGCAAGAACTTCCTTCTGTGTGTCATCATTCCCTGCGTTCACTGTAGGCATCTGAGCCACAGAGCACCAGAATAGTGCGAAAAGCACTATTCCTATCCCGAATACTCTCCATTTTGTGCCCATTTTTCTCACCAATAATAAGAAAACAAATCATATATATATATATCGCAAGTTTTCACAGTTTGAAGCATAAAATCTGGCACATTCTGGATTGTTTGTGAAAAATTATGCCAGTAATTTCAAATAATCATAAAAAACAGCGTCAAATTGTGAAATCACACATTAGGTTTATATAGGTTTATATGGGAGAACACTACAGTTTTCGTTTTGTGTTGTTAAGCATAATCCAGCCACTTTGAGCGGAACCTTATCCTGAGTTTAATTACTGCAAGAACGAGAGGCACAGCGATCAGGATTCCAAGAAATACACCGCTGGCATCAGCAACAGCATCCTTCCAGTCCATTGTTCTGCCTGGGACAAAACTCTGGTGGTATTCATCCGCAATTCCATAGATAGTGCCAGCAATCCATGCTAAATTGACTGCAAAATGTCTCGCCCTACCTCCGAGCACAAAAAAGCCAGCATAAAGCAAACAACCGAAACCGACAAACAGAAAGAGATGAAGATAGTCCGGTGTATATCTCTGGGGCTGTCCTGTGGGCACAACAATGGTTTGGCTCACGGTCTCGTTTATTGTCTGGTAAGTGGTTTGGATTGGTTGAGGTTGTGCATTCATGGGAGCAGAGGAAAGCTGGAAAATGAGCAAAGCATAAACCAAAATAGCAAACCAGGTTCCTACAATCAGTGCGTGTCTAGCTGTGTATCTCATCTTCTCAGCTCCTTTACAAGGTTGTAAAACCTTTTCGTGTCTTCAAGTTCCATATTGGAATTGCCATCCAGCTCACTCTCAAGCTCTGCTCTTGCTCTTTTTAAACCGAGTATTGAATCTTTAAGACAGATTGCCTCCTCAATTGTAATTTCTCCGTAAATTTTTTCCTCCATCTCCTTGACCTTCTGGTTGATTGCCTCAATTAGTGAGATAATGTAATCTCTATTCTTTACTCCTCCTTTCCGAATTTCCAGAACTATCTCTCTTAGTGGAACTTCCTTAAAACCCTTAAGTTCAACTTTTTCAGGTATATCAGCATTCAGAATCGCAAATGAGCGCCTAATTTCGTAAAGCAAGGCCTCTCTCTCTGGTTCTGTTATTTTCTCAGCCATAGGTTCTCTCCACGAGCTTGTTTGCCTCATTTGCACAGGCGATTGCCTCGCTGTATCGCCCAATTTTAACTAGCACATAGCCCTTGTTCACCCAGGCATCATGATAATCTCTTTTTAGTGCAATCGCTTTATCATAGCATTCAAGTGCTTCCTCAAATCTTCCAAGTCGTGCAAGGGCATTCCCTCTGTTATTCCATGCAATCTCAAAATCTGGTTTAAGTTCTAGTGCCTTTTCGTAGCATTTCAGTGCATCCTCATGTTTCTCCAGTTTTGAAAGCGCGCTGCCCAGATTATTCCATGCAACCTCATTTCTTGGATTCAATTTCACAACCTCTTCAAAGGCCTTCACTGCATCATTGAATCTCCCTGTAGTAAGATATGTTGACCCCATATTGAACAAAGCAACTTCACTGGGTTTCGAGGGTTGAGGAACCTTGAGAAATTTTTGAACTGTAGGTTCTTCCTTCTTCTGATGCTTCAGCATCAACAACGAGAAAATCGCCCCTATAACAATAAAGACGAGAGCCATAACACCCGCAGATAGAGTTGATACACCAAAAACAAGCAAACATACAATCCCAGTACCTGCAAGAGAAATTCCAAGTATTTTATAATAATGCTTTTCAAGAGGAGATACTCGAGAAACTTTCTTTCCAACTGGGATGGGCTTCACCTTTACTTTGCCAACAGGCACAGTCATCACTTCCTTTTTCACCTTTTCAACTTCTTTGGCTGCTTTATCTGGCTGTGCCTTTTTTTCTTCGATCACTACTTCCTTTTTCACTTTTTTAGGTGGTTCAGTGATTTCTTCCTCCCGTTTCTCTTCCTCTTCTGGCATAATGGTTGAGCCACAAATCTCGCACTTTTCCTCATTGGCTGGATTTTTGTAACCACATATAGGACATTCAGTTCCTTCCACTTCTGTTTTTTCCTCCTCGGCGTCAAAAAAATACTCCCAGAGTTCGCTTTCGACCTCTCCAACAGGGTCTGAAACATGCTCTATTTTTTCTACATTTTCCGTCTCTTCAAAAGAGAATTTATTCTTCAGCACACTTTCTACAAGAATGTCTCCAATTTCATAGGTGACTGCAGAATGCACATCCTCTAGATGTTCCACATGTTCCTGCGCCTCTTCAGATTCCGGCTCCGTCTGATGCTCAGGAATTGCCTCCTTCAATTCCGCTTCAATGGACTCAAAGCCATGGAGTTCGACAACTTCTGGTTCAACAGGCATCTGTTGCATCTCAATTTTCTTCTCTTCGGCTATTGATTTCTCTGCATCATCTATCGCCTTAGTTATTTCTTTTTCTAAAAGATTTATGAGCTCCTCACTGCTCATTTTCTCAGGTGTGCCTATTCTGATTACCTCCTTCTTCATATTTGTGGTTGGGGAGTTGCACACAGGACACACTTCGGCACCTTCTGAAACAAACGCACCACAGACCTCACACAAAAAAATTTTGCCCTCTGATTCAAGCTTCGGATCGAAGCTGGATATTGCAAAATCTGGCTTGATTGGTGTTTCTTTACCTCTTGTTTCCACTTCACCAATGGAATTTATTGCCACACTAATGTTGTTTTCAGCTGGGCTTCCACATACTGGACATGCCTTTGCACTTCTTGACAGAAATGCACCGCAGGAACTGCACACACCTATGATCGCACCATCCATCTCGTGCATTGGTGTAATTTCAGGGGTTGTTTTGACTTCTGATGTGCCTTCCTTGGTTTCAATTTCTTCCTCAGCAGCACTTTCCATTAGAGCACCACAGTTTGGACATGCTCTTGCATCACTGGATACAAAAGCCCCACAGTTTGAGCAGAGAAAAAGGGTAATTTTTGGCTTTTCCAGTTCTTTTATCAGTTTCTCTTCTTCTGGGGAAGTTTTCGTTTCAAGCTGAACTTCTGTCTCTGGTTCTTGGACCACTGCAGCACCACATTGTGGGCAGGATGTGGCTTTTTCTGAGAGAAGCGCACCACAGTGAGAGCAAATGTAGAGAGAAACACTCTTCTGGTTCCCAGTAAGTTCAAGTTTGATTATTTGCTGTTTGATTCTCTCAGCCATATTTCTTGTGATACCTTCAACTTTGGCGATTTCTTTTACACTAGCATTCTTGAGGTCGTCGGCATTTTTAAAACCGGCAAGGTAGAGTTTTTGAATTAATGATGGGTTCATACCTTGCACATCCAGTAAGAATCGGAGCTTATCTGGAACTAGCGGAGAACCACATTCTGTGCACTCCATAGCTTTCGGGGAGTTGATGGAACCACATTTCGGGCAGACAACCATATTCGCCATGCTGACATCTATATTTGTGAGAGATTATATAAATGTTTTGAGGGTGTTGGCTGGTATGCCAGTGTCCATTTAGAAAGTTTTATATAGTAGTGCATTTATACCAATTTTGGTGATGCATATGGGCAAAATTATAGGGATTGACCTGGGCACAAGTAATTCTGCAGCAGCAGTAATTGAAGGAGGAAAGCCAGTTATAATCCCAAGTGCTGAAGGCACTACAATCGGAGGCAAGGCATTTCCCTCTTATGTAGCATTCACAAAGGATGGACAGTTGCTCGTGGGAGAACCAGCAAGGAGGCAGGCAATTACAAATCCTGAAGGCACGGTTTATGCTGTGAAGCGAAAAATGGGTACCGACTACAAGTACAACATTTATGGAAAGGAATTCACGCCCCAGCAACTCTCTGCCTTCATTCTCCAGAAGATAAAGAAGGATGCGGAGGCATTTCTAGGCGAGAAAGTGGATAAAGCAGTAATCACTGTACCAGCATACTTCAACGATAATCAGAGACAGGCAACAAAGGATGCTGGGACAATTGCGGGACTGGAGGTAGTGCGAATAATAAACGAGCCCACCGCTGCATCGCTTGCTTATGGTATAGATAAGGCAGGCAAGGAACAGAAAATTCTAGTGTTTGATTTAGGTGGAGGAACACTTGATGTTACAATTATGGAATTTGGCGAAGGTGTTTTCGAGGTTCTCTCAACATCTGGGGATACCCAACTTGGTGGCACAGACATGGACAATGCAATAATTGACTACGTTGCTGGTAAGTTCAAGGAGGAAACAGGAATAGACCTACGAAATGACAGAATGGCAATGATGCGATTAAAAGAGGCAGCGGAGAAGGCAAAGATTGAGCTTTCCTCTGTGCTGGAAACAGAGATAAATCTTCCGTTCATTACTGCGGACAGTACAGGACCCAAACATCTTCAGATGAAACTCACGAGAGCGAAGCTTGAGGAATTAATTGAGCCAATTCTTAAGAGGTGTGAAACCCCGATTAACCAGGCGTTGAAGGATGCGAAACTCACAAAGGAGGACATTGATAGGGTTATTCTTGTAGGTGGGCCAACAAGAATGCCCGCAGTCCAGAACTTTGTTGAACGAATTTTAGGCAAAAAAATTGAACGGGGTGTTGACCCGATGGAATGCGTTGCGATAGGTGCAGCAATCCAGGGAGCAGTGCTGGCTGGAGAAGTAAAGGACATTCTGCTCCTGGATGTCACACCACTTTCTCTTGGTGTAGAAACGCTTGGCGGTGTGTTCACGAAAATTATTGAGAGAAATACCACAATTCCTACAAGGAAAACAGAGGTATTCACAACAGCATCTGACTTCCAAAGCACTGTGGAGATTCATGTGCTTCAGGGCGAGAGGCCGTTGGCTAAGGACAACACCTCCCTCGGAAAATTTTTGCTCTCAGGGATTCCACCTGCACCCAGAGGCGTGCCCCAGATAGAAGTGACTTTTGACATTGATGCCAATGGCATACTCCATGTTTCTGCGAAGGACAGGGCTACTGGCAAATCCCAGAGCATCACAATAACCGCTTCCACAAAACTCAGCAAAGAACAGATAGATGCAATGGTGAAAGAGGCAGAGAAATATGCGGCAGAGGATAAGAAGGTAGTGGAAAAGGTGGAGACAAAGAATAAAGCAGAAGGACTGATTTACAATACCAGAAAAATGCTCAATGAGTTCAAGGACAAAATAACCGAGGATGAGAAGAAAAAGATAGAGGACGCAATTGATAATTTGAACAAGGCGGTGGAAAAGGAAGATGTGGATGCTATGAAGAAAGGAATGGAGGAACTGCTGAACACAGTGGGTGCTGTGAGCACACGGCTCTACCAGCAAACCGCACAATCCTCTTCTACTAACGCAGAGAATTCCCAAGGGGAAAAGAAGGAAGAAGGAAAGAAAGAATATGTGGATGCGGAATACAAGAAGGTAGATGAGAAGTAAACCTTTAAAAAGTATTATTTACACCAAGATTTTTGAGGATTATGAATGAGCTTTCCTCCGCAAACCCCAGGTGCAAATTCTGCAGAAATTGATTATTTGAAGAGAGCTGTGGGCAAATACTTTTCCATCTATGAGATCAGAGTTTCGCCTATGGAGATTGCTTTCTATATTCGCACGCCTCTAGAATCGATTGATTCTAAATTTGACGAATTACGAAAAGAGCTAATTCCCCAGAACTATGTGCCTACACTTACCCTAGAGAATGGGGAGCATGTGGTGCATGTGTTGAAAAAGCCACCTACAAAGCAATCAAATATAATCTGGAACATAATTTTGCTCATCGGCACGATTGCAACCACTACATTGGCAGGAATGACACTATGGGCTGGGTATGTGGGAATTACAGAGATGAGCGGTATGCTTACACTAAGTGTTGTGTTCTCGGGTATTCTCTTTTTTGCCATCCCACTTATGCTAATTTTGGGCATTCATGAACTGGGACATTATTTTGCAGCAAAAAGGCATGGAGTAAGTGCAACACTGCCTTACTTTATTCCTGTTCCTCCACCTTTCCTCTTTGGCACAATGGGGGCTTTTATAAGCATCAAAGAGCCAATTCCAGATAGGAAGGCATTAATGGACATAGGATTTGCTGGCCCCATCTGTGGTTTTCTAGTTGCAATCCCAGTAACAGGGATTGGACTTTACCTTTCGACAATCCATCCTCCTGTGATTCTTGATGGTGGTGGCTTGGTCTTGGGCTCCTCACTCTTCTTTGAATTGCTTTCCTCAATGCTTCCCTTTGCTCCAGAAGGGCTTCATCCCACGGCTATTGCTGGATGGGTGGGGCTGTTTGTCACTGCAATCAATCTTCTGCCCGCAGGACAGCTTGATGGAGGCCACATTGTGAATGCCCTGTTTGGAAGCAATGCAAGGTATCTTGGCTATGCAGCAGTGTTGGGAATGCTCGTGATGAGCTTTATGTATCCTGGGTGGTTGTTTTTTGCGTTCCTTGTGATAATTTTGGGATTGCGACATCCACCACCTCTTAACACTATATCAAAACTGGACAATAAAAGAAAGATTGTTGGTGTTGTGGCGGTGCTTATACTGATAAGCAGTTTTGTTGTGGTGCCCTTGAGGGATGCAAGTATGAATTTTGGGTTGAATTCTGATGTGAAAGAAAAGTCAGTTAATGAAAACCTTACTGTTGACTTTGAAATTCAAATAGAGAACATGGGCGAAATTTACTCCAGGTACGCAATTGTGCTTGTTGGTGTGAAACTTACCACAAACAACACCACAATTCCTGATAGAGATTATAAACAAAATCTCACGGTTGAATACTCTTACATCCACAAAAATCAAACATCCACGATTTCAAATTTCACAGCTTTTACTCCACGCTTGAAGCCAGGTGAGAAAATCAACTGCATGATCTGGCTTCAGTTTATTGGAAATTATTCAACATACAATTTCGTCAAGCTGGAGTTCAAGGTGATGCCTGCAGGAACCTCAATGGAGAAAAGCATTGAGTTTACAGTGGCAATGCGGCGCTAGTATTCTGGTCTTCTCATCAGGAAAAGGTATGCCATGATTATCCCTGCAATCAAGCACACCGCTCCAATAACCAATTCGTGCTGTCGCACTGCAAAGTAAACTCCTAGGAGCATGATTACCACTGCAAGGAAATAGCCCGTGTACACTATGAAATTTCCCACGATACCTATAATTTTTGGAAGGATATTAAGTTTCCGTAGATGCTCTGCAAACCTTTTTTTACTTTTGTGTTCTCCCGCTTCCAATGACCCAAGGAGAGCAGAAAGAGGTGCAAAAAATTCAGCCAGAGGAGAGGGAACGCATAAGCTTTATCCAGACAAGATTCAAGAAGTATTACCAGCAGACAGAGCTTTCTGTTTCAGACATTCAGCAGAGAGAGTTTGCCTTTATGTTCTTTGGAAAACCGGGGATGGTAAGACACATTGGCTTTGCACCTGCTGGCCTCAAAAAGTTTATTGTAGAGAGAGTGCCCGCCCACATTTATTATTCCTCTGCTCTTTACAGAAAGCCAGATGCAAGAACAATGGATGAGAAGGGCTGGCTCGGTGCCGACCTGATATTTGACCTTGACGCAGACCACATCCCAGGGAGCGAGAAAATGAGCTATCCAGAGATGCTGGCAAAGGTGAAGGAGGAATTCAAGAAACTCGTGGATGATTACCTGCTCAACGACTTTGGGTTTGAGGAAAACGATGTGAAGATTGTGTTTTCTGGAGGCAGGGGCTATCATGCCCACATAACCAAGGATTGCGTCAGAAAACTCGGTTCAAACGAGAGGCGAGAGATTGTGGACTACATTGCTGGAACCGGACTGATAGAGGGGGAGAGGATTGGTGAAATTAGGGAAAACATAAGGTATCTGTTTGATGTGGATGATTACATTCCAGGAGGGCTGAAGGAAGACTCGAAGTATCCACAGAAAGGAAAAATTTCAATAAAACTTCCGCCACCAGATGCTATGGGCTGGAAAAAACGATTGAGGGATGGAATCATTTCTACAGTTCTCGAGTGGAAAAATCTCAGCAAAGAGGAATTCCAGTCTATGATTCAAGGTAGAAAAGGTGGTGTGAAAGGTATTGGACCCGCAACCGGAGAAGCGCTTTACGATGAACTGTATTTGAAAGAAAAATACAAAGTGGTGATTGAGAAAGAAACACTGGCTGTGTTGTCCGCAACATCCCAAAATGCACTCATTTTGTTTGTGGTGCAGAAGTTAACACCCGCAATCGGTGGCGAGACCGATGAGCCAGTAACATCAGACATCAAGCGGCTTATCCGCCTTCCATTCACGCTCCATGGTAAAACAGGGCTGGTTGTGAAGGAGATGACGAGACAGGAATTTGAGGATTTTGAGCCATTGAGAGATGCAGTGCCTCCAACATATTCTGATGTGCCAGTGAAACTTGAGATTACAAAGCCAGTCGAAATTCAACTCAAGGGAGAAAAATTTTCGCACAAGGAAGGATTAGCGGAAGTGCCAGAATTTGCAGCAATGTTCCTGCTCTGCAGGGGAATGGCAAAATTAGTAAGTTCAGGGAGTGCAGGAAAACCCTAACCCTTTTGCATGCTTCAACACAGTGTAAAACTCCTTGTTCGTGATTCTTCTGTCCATTCCAGGCACTTCATGGGCTTTGTATTCTGGCCTGTATTGGTCCATTATGTTGAGCAGCAGATTTTTTTTCTCAAGTTCTTTATCTATCAAATCCAGCAATGGAAGGCTGCAGCAATCCACATGTTCAGGCATCACGAGATGTCTGATTAACAAATCGCACTGCCTGTTTGCTTCCTTGTGGTTGCGGAGCACAACCTCCATGTATTTCTTTACACCAGATAGTTTTTCTGCACAGGTATCATTGCCATACTTGAAGTCGGAAAGATAAAGGTCAACAATACCATCCAATAACTTCATGGTTTCTCTGGTCATGTACATATTGGAATTCCAGATTTGCGGAATGTTAATCTCAAGATTGCAGAGCACATCTATGATAAACGGAAGATTCGGTGTTGGCTCACCACCAACCCAATTCACATTCAATGAAACAGTGTGCCTTGCCTTGATTACTGCAACCATTTCCTCTGGCGAAGCACTCACTCCATTCTCTGGATACTGGCTTATGTCCCAGTTCTGACAGAAAATGCATTTGAAAGTGCAGCCAGCAAAGAAAATTGTGTGGGAGGGCACAAGCATTGGTTCCTCGCCAAAATGCAGAAACTCAGAGGCAATTTTTGGCTCTAAGACACCACACATCCCTCGCTTTCCAGCTTTTCTGTTTGCTTTGCATCGCCGTTCGCAGAATTCACAGTTCTCCAGCATTTTCCAGGCAATCTCTTTTTTCAATTCCAGCAGACTGGATTTTCCTTTGTTATGCTGATTTCCGTTTTTCAGTTCTGCAACTGCTTCATCATGAATCTCCCAGAGTTCTTCTAGCGATGCATTTTTTTCAAAATCCAAGCGATATTTTTTCGCTAGCAGAAAGTTGGCTTTTCTCTTTCCAGAAAGAATGCCCTCGTATTGCTCCAGCTGCATTTCAGCGCCAGCCCTAAATACATGGATATGAGGTCGGCTAGTATGCTTTGAGCATCTAACCAAATAAACCTGCACGCTGGACGCATGCAATCCATGAGGCTGGTATCGCCATACAGCTCTCGTTATCTATAACTAAGTAAGAATATAAAAAGTTTACTGATTGCCTTTTGTCCCAAGTGATAAATAAGTGAAGGTTTTCCAAGCTTCATGCAGAAGTACAAACTCGTTTGTGAAAAGTGCGGGAAAGAGTACGGAATGGAAAAAATCTACACATGCCCCTGCTCAGGGAGGTTAGAAGTTTTCATGAACATTGATGAAATTGAGGTTTCAAGGGAGGAAGTGGAGCATCGCAAAGGAAATGTGGTTGCAAAATACTTTGAGTTTTTGCCATTGCTGGCTAAAAACCCGAAAACACTTGGGGAGGGCTACACGCCTCTCATAAAATCTGAACGGCTCTGCGAAAAACTCGGGCTGAAAAATCTCTACCTGAAAAATGAGACAGTGAATCCGACTGGTAGTTTCAAGGATAGGCCAATTGTTGTGGGTGCAAACAAGGCCCTGGAATTTGGGGCGGAGGTTTTAGCCAGTGCTTCATCAGGCAACGCTGCAACCTCACTTGCGGCCTGGTGTGCCAGATTTGGATTGAAATGCGTTACCTTTGTGCCAGTTGATGCACCTAAATCCAAGATTGCACAATTGCAGATGCTGGGTGCGAGAGTTTACAGGGTAAGGGAGCGAGAAAAGGGAAAGGACCCGACTGCAGAGATGCTCTCTATTTGTGTGGAAAAATTCGGCTGGCATGCTGTGCCGAGCTTTGGAAGCTTCAATCCTTATCAGATAGAGGGTGCAAAAACAATTGCGTATGAGGTTGCAGAGCAAATAGAGGCAGATGCGGTTGTGGTGCCTGTAGGTGGTGCCGGGCTCTTGCTCGGCACACTGAAGGGCTTTAGAGAGTATAAGGAGCTTGGCTGGATAGGAAAAGAGCCTGTTGTGCATGCTGTACAGTCAGAGGGTTGTGCGCCCCTTGTGAGAGCATGGAAGGAGCGGAAAGAGATTAGAGCATGGGAGGGCCCGAAAACAGTTGCTGGCGGAATTGCTGACCCCTATACATGGGATGGAAATGCGGCATTGAAGTTGATGTATCGAAATGGTGGAAGTGCAATTGCAGTGCCAGATGCTCTGATTCTTGAGGCCCAGGAGTTGCTTGCAAAGTATGCTGGGATTTTTGCAGAACCCACAGGAAGTGCATCGCTCGCCGGGATAATTGCATTAAGGAATGCTGGTGTAATAAGCAAGAATGACAATGTTGTGTGCCTGGTCACGGGTACGGGCTTCAAAGACCTGGATATAGTCATAAGCAGGATGGGAGAAGCAAGGGTGATTGATGTGGGGGAAGAAATAAAAATCTAAGTTCCTACAGCACCCCCAGTTCCTCAGCCCTCTGGCTCCCTCTCTCCATCTCCTCTTCTCTTGCCCTCATTGCTCGCTCCACAATGCTGTTGATACCTCTGTTCTTTCTCGTGATCGCTTGTTCCTCGTTCTCCTCTGGTTCAACATCTTTTACTGGTTTTGCCTTTCCAAGAATGTAGTATTCGTCATCTGAGAATGTATTGACTTCTTCCCGTTTTACTGCGTCTTCTCTCCTCCCGCCCTTTTTTCGCTGTTCTCCTCTCTTCCTCTCTGGTTTCGCTTTTATGACCACTGGTTCTTCCTCAATCTCTACTGGTTCAACTGGCCTGCTCACATAATAGGTTTTTCTTTCTGGCTCTTTTGCCTTCACATAGTAGTATCTCTCAGGTTCATACCTTGCCCTTGAGTTAAAGAATGTCCAGGTGTGCTTTGGCTTGGAGTCATGACTTCCTGCAAAATGGTTTCCCTTAGCACTGATTTCTCTGTATCTCTGGGCGGCGATTGCACCACCGATGTATCCAAAAACCACAAGAAGCACAAGATTCCCTGGCTCCGTGAGGAGGAAACTTCTGAAAACTGCAGCAATGAATGCAGCCCACTGGCTTATGAAGAGACAATAGCTTGCGATTACAGGATTAGCACCCTGAATCCAGTTCCAGAGAGTGTCCTGGCATGTTCTCAGAATTGTGCCCGCAGAGAATATGTCAAGTATAAGAATGTAGCCAATGATAAACAGAATCAGCCCTGCCACAAGCCCGCAGGCAGCACCCTTTAGCGCAGTCCCGGCCCTTCTTCCACACACATAGCCGGCAATCATTGGGCCAAAGATTGGGAGCCAGTAAAGTAGAACAGAGAGCACAAAGCAGAGTCCAATTGCCTGAGGAATACTAAATGGTGCATGTTCCTTGAATGTGTGTGCCTCACGGTCATGGTGCTTGCTAGACAGAGAGAACACACCTTTTCGCATCAGCTTTTTTGTGGTTCTATCTTCATAAACATGCATTTTTCCCACCCCTTCTGACATCTGTCAGACAATTATAATATATAGTCATACACATATATAAATGTTTCGCTGATATCTGGCTTGAACTGGCTGTGTATGACTCTTGAAATCACCCCCTCAAGTTCCCTCTTCTCAGTGAGGCAAAAATTCCAAAGAAGCAGAGTCCAGCAAAAATTATCAACACTGTTTTCATGGTTGTGATGAGGTTTGGTATCTGAGCCGCGGTAATTTCCACCTTACCAATGAAAATAGCCACACAGAGCATCGTGATTGCTAAGCTCGTCATCTGCCCGACAATTCGCATTGTTGCAATTGTAGCGGAGGCAAGACCATATTGCTTTCTTTCTACGGAGCTCATTATTGCATTTGCGTTTGGCGAGGAGAAAAGCCCGAGACCAACTCCAAAAAGAGCAAGCACTGGCACCACAAGAAAGAGCGATGTGGAGACATCAACCATTGCAAGCGAAATCAGAGCAAGGAATGTGCAGCCCATGCCTGCAGAAGAAATGATTCGTGGCTCAATTCTGTCAGACAACCTGCCAGCAACGGGAGCGACTGCAGTCATCACAAGGGCCTGGGAAAGAATGATAAAGCCAGCACTCTGAGGCGAAAGTCCTTTTGCATACTGAAGGTATAAACTCATCAGGAAACCAACACCTGCAGTGGCTGCATAATTTATGAATGTTGCCAAACTGGAGTATGAGAATACAGTGTTCTTTCTGAAAATCCTGAGGTTGATTAATGGGTGTGCACTCCGCAGCTCAAAGCTAGCAAACGCTCCAATTCCGAAAATCCCTAGAACGAGAAAGTAAATGCCATTTCCATCGGAGAGCTCGGAAAGTCCGACTAGGAGAAACACGAGAGCAATGCCATAAATAAAAGAGCCAGCAATATCAAATTTTTCCCCTTTTGCTGGGTTCAACTCAAATTTGAGATAAATTATTGCAAGCACTGCAACAATGATGCCAAGCACAACATTGAAGAAGAAGATGCTCCGCCATGTGAAATGCTGGGTAAGCACACCCCCAAGTACTGGCCCAAGCGATGCACCTAGATAAACTGAGCCAGTGTTAATCCCGAGCACTTTGCCCCTCTCCTCAAGTGGGAAAACAGAGGAGAGAAGGGCAACACCAGTGCCGAAAATCATTGCACCGCCGAAGCCCTGAATAACTCTGAAGAGGAGGAGCATGCTAGTCGTGTTTGCCACAGCACATAGAAAAGAGCCGAATGTAAATATGAGGATGCCAGCAATGAAAAACTTTCTTCTCCCATGTATGTCTGCAAGCTTTCCTAATGGAAGTAGAAACACAGCTGCTGCAAGCAAATAAATTGTGGGAATCCAGGTTAGGGTTATTGCATCTGCAGCAAAATCCTTGCCAATGGACGGAAGTGCTAAATTTATTGAACTTGCCATAAACGGCGTGAGAAAGGAGGAAAGCGTGGTGGTGAGAAGCAATATCCTTTTGTTTGGTTGCATTGAACACCTTAACCATATGGTAGATTAAAGAATTCCGCTACTTTAATGGCTTCCCTCCTTTCTTTATCTCCTCTATTTGCCAGTCCTCAAGAATATCTGGGTTTATTACACAGATTATCTTAGCATTGTATCTTGCCGCACATTTCCTGATTTCCTCAAGCATATCAGGTACAGAAATTGTGGAGTAGAAATAATGTGCCAGCAAATCATCAAATCCTTCGAGAAGTACAACTGCCCTTTCTTCCTGCGAAACAAATTTTTCAATGAGAAAAGTGAACATCCGCATTTTGTCCTCGTCCAACGGGTTCAAATCCCCATCCTTTGCCAGCAGAATTACCCTTGCCGATTTGTGGATTTCCTCGGGAATGTTTGGGTCCGTGGTAACGAAAAGTGCACTTCCCAGTGCCTGAGCAATCCCAAAAAAATATTTCCTAGCATAATCCCCGTCAGTGCACCAAAAGTAACCTGTTTCCAATTTTTTAGACCTGGGAAGTTTTACAGAGAACCGAATAAGTTGATGATATTTCAGAAATGTGTGGAGCATCAGTACGCCAGTAATTGCAAACGGGATTGTAGTAAGAGGATATATGTCTTCGGTACCAAGAAGTGGAGGTACATAGCCAGTAAGTGTAGCACAACAGAGTGAAATCGCAAGGGCAATTCCTATAATTCTTGCTTGGCTTCTCCCGGCACTTGACTGTAATTTAAAAGAACTTTTTTCTAGCAGCCATATCGCAATTATAGTCCCTAAAATGGTATAAGTTCCCCATACATACATTCCCACTCCGAAGTCAGCACCCCAACCCGGCTCATAAACAATCAAACCTTCAACAAGAAAATTCGTGCCTGCTGAGAGGAAAGCAGTAATAGCACTCACCACATAAAGCAGGCCGATCCCGGCCCTGGGAACATTGTCCTGATGAACTGGGAACTCAGATGCAAAATGCACAAGGGTAGCAGGTAAAAATGCACCTGCAATCGCAATAATTTTCAATCCAAGAAGTGCAATTTCCATGTCGTTGGGAGGCGGACCCGCTGACCTTTCAATAAGTTCTCCTAAACTCCACAGAAAGAACAAAAATGCATAAAGAAATGCGGAATAGTGAATGCTAGTCCTTAATCTAGCAAAGCACACAAGCAGGGCTGCAAATATTGATATGGCAATTACTGGGGGTATCGCATACCATGTCAGCATCAACTTTTCCACATCCTTTTAGACCTACCTCTACTCTTCAGCACTTTCTGTATAGCATTTCGGTATTTGTTATTTTCCTTTCTCCACCATTACAGCACCAGTGGTAGCAACAGGACTGAGAACAGCAGTCCCAGTCCCATCACCGCCGCTGCACCCCCTATATAGAAGTAGGAGGTATAAACCTTTCTAGTGTCTCCACCATCTGCAAAATACATTTTGTAAAGCTCAAGATAAGGGATTATACTCCGCCGATACCAGCCCTCAACCACCACCGTCTTGCCCACATGTCGTTCTGTGCCAAAGATTCCTACGAAGAAATCTATCAGTTTTGAAATCTGATGATAGTCAATCAACAGCAACCCTGTGTCATCGTCAAGTTTCATGTCCTCGGAATAGAACAAACCAGGTATTCCACGCCCAATAATCCTTCCTTGCAATCTTACTGGAATCCCCTTTATCGGTGATGCCTTCGGATTTTCAAGCAATGACACCACTTCACTCTCCTTGAATCTGAACGGATAGGCATAGCCAAGAAGGTACCCGACTCCCCATAGACCCACCATAAACATGAAAAAGGCACATCCAAACAGAAAAGTCCAGGCAAGTTTCTGAGTGGTGAAGCCATGGCTCCAGCCATACCACATCAACAGCACTCCACAAACAATTCCTAGAATCACTCCACCATACTTTGCAAAAATGTCCTTCAGGAAATCATCCCAGTAACACTCTGGCTTCTTGAGTTTAAAACTCACAAGAGGTTTCTGACCCATTTTTTCAGCCATCTCTCCAAGTTTTTTAAGTCGTTTTGCTGGCAGTGGATGTGTGGAATGGAGTTCGAGCCACCATGCCCAGGGATTCCAGAGGTCCCATGCCATTGCCTTCTGGATTGTTTCTGTTGAGTAATTCCCGTAGGCATCTGCACTCATTGCAGCGAGTGCCCTTGCACTGTCAGCATTGAAGATGCCAAGTGTGGAAACATGTTTTCGATGGCCTTTTTCTGATGCTTCACCCAGTCCCTGGGTCGCCATCCCATAGGCAATCTTCAGAAGGGCTGAGGCAAGAGCATTTGGTTTCCTGGTGCTTTCAGCAGCGAACTCATCTGCGTAGTACTCTCTGTACCTGCTTATCAGGAGAGCAATAAACTGCGAAAGAATGTATATCAGATAGGAAAATGCTGCAGTAATGAGAAACACAATGGCTGCCTGGCCTCCACTTTTTTTACCCTTTGGCACATACCTCAATGCTTGGATTGAAGCTCTTGCGATTATATAGAAAATCAGTGGAATTGCAGAGACAATTGTCATCACCACAAAATCATCGTGAACAATGTGGCCCATTTCATGGGCTAGAACTGCTTTGGTTTCTTCAATGTCGCAGTATTCCAAAACACCTCTTGTAATTGCAATTCTAGCATGGTTCTTTGTCCAACCGAAAGTAAATGCATTTGGATTCAGGTCGTCTATTATGCCTATCTTGGGGACATTAATTCTTTTGCGTGTGCACACATCTGTGATGTAGGTTCCGATTGCAGGAGGAAGTGCCTCCAGAGATGTCCACTCAATTTTGTAAATCCAGGAAAGAATGAAAGGAGAGATAGCCCACTGCAGAAACACCATAAAAATTGCGAATGTCAAGGGAATAATCAGGAGCCAGATACCTTGTATAAATCCGAAGTATTCTAGAACTGCAATGAAACCCATCCCTATTGCAAATACAAGTCCAAACAGAAGGGCGAGTGCGAGTGCCATTCTTGTCCTTAGGCCCATCTCACCACCAAAAATTATTATTCTATTATTCTATTTAAACCTTTTTTTATGACTTCCGGCAGTTGCTCAATCATATCAGTGGGAAGAAGTGAGTAACCATATTTTTCAAATGCAGCATCGCCAGCAAGCCCAGAGATGAACGCACCTAACCTTGCAGCTTGGTATGGTGTGCAACCTTTTGCAATAAGACCAGCACAAATTCCAGCTAAAACATCACCAGTGCCGCCTACAGTCATTCCGGGATTTCCTGTTCTGTTGATCTTCACATGTACTCCATCTGAAATCACATCCACAGCTCCTTTCAAGAGAATCGTGCAACCAAGTTCTTTTGCTGCTTTCTGCACAATCTCTTTTCGAGAATCCAGCTCTTCTGGCACTTTTCTGCCACTTAACTCTGAGAATTCGCCAGCATGGGGAGTAACTAGAATCTCAGATTTTGGTTTTGTTTCTCTGAGAATAGAAATTGCATCTGCATCCACAACCATTGGTTTCTCAGATGCGGAAATAAATTCCTTACATGTCCCAAGCATTTCCTTTTCCTTGCCGAGTCCAGGTCCTACAACAATGACATCAAATTTTTTGTGGAGGTCTATCAGGAACTCAATCCTTTTGTCTGCCTCTTCTGGCATCCTATGCACGATCAAGAAGGGCGAGTAATTTCTGAGCACTGGATATGCCTCCTCCTGGGTTGCTATATGGACGAGGTCAACGCCAGTTCTGTACGCAGCCATTGCCACAAAGTATGGAGCACCGGTGTAAGGGCCTCCCCCGATGACCAGCACTCTACCGTTATCCCCTTTATGGGAATTTTTATCTGGCACCTTATAGAGCATGAACTCTCCAAAGTTTGTTTCAGTTTCTGCTTCAGGAGGAATTCCAATAGGCATCACAACAATCTCGCCAGAATTTTTTTCGGTCATTCCCTCTTTCACATCGTGAAAAGTGACAGTAAGTGTTGGTTTCACAGCCAACATGTGTGGGAATCCACTGGGTACATCTACAGAAACAATCTTTTTTCCAGATGCATTGATTTTCTCGATAACTTCTGCATACTTTCCTTCAGGCATCCTAGTTAAGCCAGTACCAAAGATTGCATCTACAATGAGCTCTGTCTTCCCTAGCAAACTATCAATTTTCTCCCAACTGACTACATCGCAGGTTTTTCTACAATTCCTAAACTGTTTTTTCGCGATTTCTGACTTTATCTTTTCAGGGCGTTCCATGAGACAGACCGTGACATCGTTGGTCTTTCCGAGTATTGTAGCCATTGCAAACCCATCGCCACCATTGTTTCCAGTACCACAAACCACAAGAATTTTTTTTGCATAAAATCGCTGCAGAATTACATCTGCAACAGCTCTACCAGCATTAGCCATTAATTTCTCTCTACTCACTCCCAAACATTCTGAGTTGATGTCAAGAACACGGAATTCAATTAAGGGACGCATGATAAGAAGAAAGTTTAAGGTGCTTTTATTGCATCTGCTGCCTTCTGCATTTCTGAAAGCACCATATTCAGGTCTTTTGTGGAATCCACAACACAGATTAAGAGTGCTTTCTTCCCTGCACCTAGAATTATAGTTCTGGTATCTGAACTTTCTATCACTATCCTTTCAGGTGTAGCACGTTTAAGCTCAGACGTGGCAGTTATGCTTGCTCCTAGGATTGTAGCGCACATAATTGCAAATGTCTCTGTATAAACTCCTGGTGGCATCTCTGCAGCAATAACAAGCCCATCTCTGCTCACCACCGCTACTGCAATTGCTCCAGTGCTTATTTTCAGAGTTTTTACCACTTCATTCATATTCACCGGCATTTTCATTCCTCCCCTATATTGCCTCTATCTTAAATACACATTTGTCTTTCCCTGTGCTTTCACATTCAACTTCCACACAATGGACTTTGGTGTTGTAGTACACCTCATAAACCTGTCTTATCAGTCCTCTGAGTCGATGACATGTTGGGATCTCAGATGGTGTGACTTCAATTGAGCCCTTCACTATTACTTCGTGTTCCTTAAAGGAAATCTCATCCACCCAGCCCCTGTTCTTTATTAGCATCTCCACTATTTTGAAGTAGTTTCCCTTGTCCTTCATGGCTTCATTTGCAATTTCTGCGCCAAATATTGCCCCTTCTCTGAAGAAAAGTCCATGACAGGCATGAGACATCACGCCTTCGTAGAGTTCCTTGATTTTCACCAGTTCCGCCTGTGAAATTCTGACGAACTTCATGTTACCATGAAATCGCAAATCAAATATAAAGTTTTGCTTTCATTTCGGGAAAGGATGGATGAGCGAGGTATCCGATAAGGAATAAATACACCAAAAATATTGCCCAACCATGGGAACGCGACGCTCATGGCATGCAATGACCACGATTGAGATAATGAAGGAGTTAAAAACTTCTCTGGATCAGGGCCTCACATCTCAGGAAGCAAACAGGCGATTGTCAAAAGGCAAAAATCTGCTTGCTGAGAAAAAAAAGGAACATCCAGTTATTAAATTTTTGAATCAGTTTAAGAGCATACCTATTATCATGCTCATAGTTGCTGCAGTCATTACCGTTCTTTTGACAATTTTTACAGAAGAAAACCATCTTTCTGATACTGCAGCTATTATTATTGCAATCACGATAAATGCAGTAATGGGCTACATGATGGAAGCAAGAGCAGAGAAGGCCATGGAAGCCCTTAAAAGAATGACTGCTCCTAAGACCAAAGTAATAAGAGATGGTAGATGCCAGGAGATTCTTGTGGAGAATGTGGTGGTAGGGGACATTGTTGTGCTGGAAGAAGGAGACAAAGTGCCTGCAGACCTTCGTCTCATAGAAACCACAAATGTAGAAGTTGACGAGTCAATGCTCACTGGAGAAAGCGTTACAGTCCAGAAGGATGCTCAGCCATGCTCTGAAGATGCTGAAAAATGGGATAGAAGGAATTTGGTATATATGGGAACAATCCTAGCGAGAGGCAGGGCAAAGGGAGTAGTGGTTAATACAGGAATGGCAACAGAACTTGGAAAAATTGCAAAGCTGGTGCAGGAGAGTGAAGGAGAAGAAACCCCACTACAGAAGAGCATTGATACACTGGGCAAGCAGATTGGTTACATTGCGATTGCAATTTCCGCACTCCTCTTTTTCACAGCAACAGCAATCTCTCAAACACATCTTTCTCAGAACTTTTTGCTTGCGATAAGCTTAGCTGTAGCAATAATTCCAGAAGGTCTTCCAATTGTGCTTGTCGTTACCCTGGCAATAGGTATGCAGGTGATGGCAAAGAGGAATGCAATTGTGCGCCGCTTGATGTGTGTAGAGACCCTTGGTTGTACATCAGTAATTTGTACTGACAAAACAGGCACCCTTACAAAAAATCAGATGACTGTGAAGGAAGTTTTTGTGGATGGCGAGCTTCTGGTGGTAAGTGGCACAGGGTATGAACCAAAAGGAGAAGTTGAGAGATACAATGAGCACAAGGAGACCCTTCAGTTGTTGGCAAGAATTGGTGTGCTCTGCAACAATGCAAACCTGATGGAAGAAAAAAATGTTTGGACGGTAATAGGAGACCCAACAGAAGGGGCACTTCTTGCACTTGCTGGTAAGATAGGGCTTGTACCGAAACAATACTATACAAAATACAAACGGATTTATGAAAAGGTTTTTGACCCTAAGAAAAAGATAATGAGTACAATAAATGAAGTAGATGGTAAAAAAGTGGTTCACATCAAGGGTGCACCAGAGGTTATTCTTTCACTTTCTACAAACATCTGGCATAATGGGAAAGTTTTGCCACTTTCTGCCGAACTCCGTGCAGCTATAGAAAAGGCAAACAAACGGATGGCCTCAATGGGTTATAGGGTTCTGGCTCTAGGTTATAAGGAAGTAGGGCAAATCCCAGATGATGTGGAAGAACTGGAGAGCAACATGACATTCGTAGGGCTTGTAGGAATAATAGACCCTCCGAGGCCAGAAGTGAAGGAAGCAATCAAGACATGTCATGAAGCAGGAATTAAAGTGGTAATGATAACAGGAGACCAGAAAGACACTGCAATAGCAATTGCAAAACAGTTGGGAATCTGGAGTGGAAAAATTCTTACAGGCAGTGAACTTGAGAAAATGAGCGACGATGAACTTGCTAAAATCGTGGAAGAAGTCAGTGTCTATGCCCGTGTGCAACCAGAAATGAAGTTGAAGATTGTTCGTGCATTCAAGAAACGAGGTCATGTAGTGGCAATGACTGGCGATGGCGTGAACGATGCACCTGCCCTTGCAAATGCAGACATAGGGATTTCTATGGGAATTACTGGCACAGATGTAGCGAAAGATGCAAGTGGAATTGTGCTGGCCGACGACAACTTTGCAACAATTGTGAAAGCAGTTGAGGAAGGAAGAAAGGTTTATGAAAATATTAGAAAGTTTGTTAGGTACCAGATAACTACGAACATCGGGGCAACGACACTCGTTTTCCTTGCAATTTTCACAGTTCCTGGTGTGATTCCGCTTTACCCAGTCCAGATTCTATGGGTTAACATACTGATTGATGGTCCACCTGCTCAAGCTCTAGGACTGGAACCTGCGACAAAGAAGATTATGAAGCACAAGCCCAGAAACCCGAAAGAACACATTCTTTCAAAAGAGATGGTATCCGCAATTCTCGTGAACGGGCTTGCAATGGCGTTTTTAACGCTTTTCGTATTCTGGTATTCCTACAATTTTGCACCTGCAGACTACATGGGCAGCCAAATTACCAGAGAGGCCTATGCCCAGACAATGACCTTCAGTGCATTTGTCATATTCCAGATGTACAGTGCACTCAACTGCAGGAATCTGCGAGAGTCCCTGTTCAGTTTGAAAATGAACAATCGTCTGTTGTTGATAACAATAGTCCTTGCAATACTACTTCAGGTTTTTGCGGTCTACGCACCATTCATGAATTCAACATTTCGAACGATTCCTATCAGAACAATTGACTGGCTGACTATCTTTTTGCTTGGAATCATTCTAATCTGTGTGGATGAAACTCGGAAGTATTTAATGCGAACTCTCAAGGAGGAAGTATGAGCATTACCAACATAGGGATGGACATATACTTCTTTTTGTTGCTTCTAATTTTATTTTTTGCGTTTTTTGTTAGCCCTTTTTTCTCAGCGTTTGCAAGTACAGACCCTAGAAGGAAATCTGAGCCACTTGGGATTACAGGTGTGTTTGCACGAGTGGTAAGGCAAAGGAAAGAAGCGTTGCTTGTGTGGGGAATTTTAGCGTTTGCGGATTCGCTCCTGGCCACTGCCTTTCTTTACCTTATACCTACGCTTTCGTTGCCCATTGCGTTTCTTGGAATTGGGTGCCTTCTCTTCGTTTATGTGGTGGAAATCCATGGAATCAATGTAATTTTTGGAAAAGAGGTTGTTAAAAATGGAAATTAATGCTGACTTACACATTCACAGCCGCTATTCCGGAGGTACAAGTGATGTGATGAATATGCGGAATCTGGCGAAGGGGGCAAGCCAGAAAGGAATAAATTTGATTGGCTCAGGGGATTGTCTCCACCCTAGGTGGCTTGAAGAAATAAAGGCACTAAAAAAAGTGGATGAAGGCACTTTTGAGATTGGGAATTTGAGAGTAATTTTAACTTGTGAGGTAGAGGACAGTGACAGGGTTCATCACCTGCTAATCTTCCCTTCAATTTCAAAGGTAGAGGAATTCTCGGAAAAGATAATCTCAAAGGTCTCAGACCTTATGACCGATGGGAGGCCAAGATTTCATGGCAACGGTGCTGAGATTGCAGAAATCGCAAAAACATGCAATGTGCTCATTGGTCCCTGCCATGCTTTTACGCCATGGACTTCGGTGTATGCTGCATTTGATTCGCTGAAAGAGTGTTACGGAGACCTCGTGGACTATGTTGGCTACATTGAGCTAGGGTTAAGTGCAGACACCTCTTACGCTGACAGAATTGCAGAACTTCAAAACATGACATTCCTCACAAATTCCGATGCCCATTCTCCTTGGCCCCTTCGCCTAGCCAGAGAATTCATGCGTATGGAGGTAGAAGAACCGACTTTTGAGGAGGTGGGTATGGCCCTTCTTCGCAAGAAAGGCAGGTGCGTTGTGCTGAATGTTGGAGTACCACCAGAGGAAGGAAAATACAATGAAAGTGCCTGCATAAAATGCTATACCCATTACACGCTAAATGAGGCAAAGAGAAAAGGATGGAAGTGCAGATGTGGAGGAAGAATAAAGAAGGGTGTTCGAGATAGAGTTGAGGAACTTGCGACTTATCCAGAACCTAGGTCGCCTTCACATAGACCGAAATATATTCACATAATCCCACTTACGGAAATAATTGCCAAGGCATTGGGGAGTTCTCCAAACAGCAAAAAGGTTATAGAAATCTGGGAAGGATTAATCAGCAAGTTTGGTAATGAAGTGAGAATATTGATTGATGCAGAAATGGAGGAGATAAACAGAGTAGCACCGCTGGAGGTTGTTAGGGCAATTGAGGCGTTCAGAGCAGGGAAGGTTATTGTTAAACCCGGTGGTGGTGGGCAATATGGAGAAATCGTAATTCCAGATGTGGAGGTCAGTACTCAGGAAAATCTAGAGGAAGTCAGAACAACGAAAAGAGTGGAAGTGAAAAAAGGGAGAAATTCTCAGCCAACTCTTGACAGCTTTATTTGAGTGTATGCCCACACTCAGCGTTAGTTATATATTTGAGTTTTGTTATATTGGTTAGAAGGTGTGCCTCTAAATGACACCCGAAACTTCAGAAACCACGAAGTGTCCTTATTGCGGTAAAAATATTCCAAAGGACTCTACTATTTGTCCCTCTTGCGGAAAGGAACTATTTGAAGAGGTGTTTCTCTGCCCCAAATGCAACGGAGAGGTTGGAGAACTAGATGAAGTCTGTCCTCACTGTGGTGCTAGATTTGCTTCCTCGAAACCCACAAGCTTTTTGGAGACGGGTGGAAGTTACATCGCAGAGGATGAAAATCTTGCCTATAGGTTGTTCAAGGACTTACTAGATGCTGGATTTGCAGGATTATGTCTCACAAAAAGCAATCCTAGAAAGATTAGAAAGAGGTACAATGTAAACATTGAGGAAATATACTGGCTTACATCAACATTGACCAAGGAAAAGACCTTGGACCCGCAGCGATTGGAGTTTGAGATGACTTACATCATCGGTGAATTTGTTAAAAACAATTCAAAACCAGCAATCATTCTGGATGCAATCGGACTTCTCATAACAGCCAACGGTTTTGAAAAGGTGATTGATTTTGTGAAAGGTGTAGTTGACATGGTTTCAGTGAACAATGGTGTGTTCATTGTCCATGTTTCACCGATTGTCCTGAGCAAGAAGGAAATTGAGACATTGAAACAATACCTGGAGGTTATAGATTATAAAAAAGCCGGAATAAGTGAACCCAAAGGTGAGGAGGAAGAGGAGGAAGAACTTGTGGAATCTGAAGAGACAAAAAAAGAGAGTTTTGAACTCATCATGCAAAAATTCCGATTACTTTCAAGTGAGGCAGAAAAAGAAGAAACTGTAAAAAAGAAAAAGGTGGTGGAAGAAATGTCGATAAGAGTGAAAGTGCGTGATGCTGAGACAGGTGCTTCGCTGGACATGGAACTTGAGCCGGACAACACAATAGACGAGATCATAGAAAGTGTGGGAACCTACTGGGAAAAGAACATTGGTGTGTATGTGCTCCGCAAGGGAAAGCGCATACTTCGTGGTGAGACCAAGGTGGAGGAAGCAGATATAAGAGACGGGGACTTAATGGAGCTTATACCTGACCCAGAAGGCGGATGTTGAGAGGGGGAATCAGATGTGCCGCTTCCTATCGAAGTATTGAGGCAAAGATTGTATAATGAAATCCTTACGTGCAAGAAAGAGCTAAGGCACATACTCTCTGTTTCAGACAGTAGCTTATCCAACTTTCCGATAGAAATAGACCTCACATTTGTGAAAACGCCTGGACCATTTCTCTGGGAAGGTAAAGTGACTACTAGATATACCCACAAAGTGAAAATTATTATTACGGCTCAGTATCCATATCAGAAGCCGATTGTAAGATGGCTCAGTCCGATATTTCATCCGAATATAATGCCCCCACATGAAGGAGGCTATGTCTGTACCAAGCTGTTCGACACATGGACCCCACAGTCTACGCTCTTAATGTTCATAAAGGGACTTGAGACACTTCTTTCAAATCCTAACCCAGGCAATCCTCTTGGTAGTGAGGCATGCCAGAAGGCCGCAGAGTATTTTGAAAAGCATCCGTACAAACCTCCAGTAATTGTAGAGAAGACAAAGACAGAACATGCTCCAAAGATAGTTGGAGGAGCAGAAGATGGCGAGGGAAAAGCCTAAGATTGTGGGCGAAAGCAAAAAAGAAATTTCGAATAAAGAACCACCACAGTATGAGTATTTAGCACCCCATGAATGGGCTTCAAAAGAAGGATTTGAGCTGTTCAAGAAAACAATTGAATCCTCAAAAATTTTTGATGTATATATTTCTAAGAATGCTGAAGAAAAGATTCTTCTCCATGCGATGAAGTACAAATCACAGACTCTGGAAGTAATGGGTTTTCTTTTGGGGGATGTGTATAAATACGATGGTAAAGTTTATGCAGTAGTGAGAGACATTGTGACATCAGATCTGGATGCTAGTGCTGTTCATGTGAAATTCGATAAGGAAGGATATGAGAAATTGTTTGAGCAACTAGATGAGATTCCTTTTGATTACATCCTTGTTGGTTGGTACCATTCACATCCAGGTCATACATGTTTTCTCTCTAGCACAGACATCTCAACCCAGACCAAGATGTTTCCACATGAATATCACTCTGCAATAGTTGTGGACCCAATAAATGAGGAGTTCGCTGTGTTTGGTGTTAAGGACATGGATTATTACCTCCGCCCTTATGCAATATTCTGGGAGGAATTACAGAAACCCTATGATTGTGGAAAATGGAAGACAGAGATGGGAAAAATACAGTACCCAGTTAAAAAGAAAAAAATGCTTAAGAAAAAAGAACATACTGATGACGAGACAAAAATTTGTCCTAGGTGCAAAGCGGAGGTTGGCTTTACAGAAGAAATCTGTCCGAATTGCAAATATGAATTTGAGATGCCCAGCATAGAAGACTCTTTGGCTACGTTGAGTGAGAAGTATAGAGAACTGGAGAATTTGAAAAACGAACTTGCTGAGAAAGAGGAAGCACTGAAAACAAAGGAAAGCGACCTTTATGTATGGGAAGAAGACCTTAAAATGCGAGAGAACAAACTTCAAGAGAATTACTCCGATATCAACAAGAAGATTGCAGAGCTTACAGAGTGGGAAAACTGGTTAAAAACAGAGGAAGAGAGAATCAAACAAATTGGGATTGAACTAAATGCAAAAATTCAGGCATTTGAAGCAATGTCGCAGGATTTCAGAAAGCGTGAGGAAAATCTTACAGTTCAAATGTATCAGCTGGAGATGGAACGAAATGCTTTGAACGCAAAGTTTGAAGAATTGAGGCAGTGGGAGGAAAGGTTGAAAGAAGCTCAAGAATACCCCCAGAACATTGCTACCATGCCCGCAGAAATGCAGAAAAAAATAGAAACGGATTTAAAGGAGTTGAGACAGATAAGGGAGGAAATAAGAATAAAAGAAAAAGAACTGAATTTAAAAGAAAAATGGATTCTCGATGCGATCCAGTCGCTCAAAGAAGAAACTGGAGAGAAGGAGAAGGTTGAAAAATTTATTAAGCTGATGGAAGAACTGGAAAGAGAGAAAAGAGAAGTTGATACAAAGGCGACGGAGCAAGCGATGATGGCAACGATGCTTGCTGAGAAGGAGAAAATAATTCGAGAAAAAGAAGAATGGTTGAAGGCAGAAGAGGACCGTGCTAGGGTTCTTGCTGCACAACTAGAGGAGAAAGAACGTCAACTTAATCAGATGTTAGCTGAAACATCTGCAAAGAGTGAGGAGCTAGATCAAACAAAAATTGCTCTCTCCAAAGCAATTGAGCAAACTAATGCGAAAGCAATTGAATTGAGTGAGACCCGAGAAAGATTGAAGAAGGAAGAGAACGATGTTATTCGTGTCAAGCAGGAACTTGAAGCTAGGAAAGTAGCAATAGAGGACAAGGAAAAAGTGCTCTACGAAAAAGAAGAATTTATTCGTGGAGAGGAAGAAAAACTGAAAGCGATAAATCTGAGATTGGCGGAGAAAGAGAAGGAGCTGAGGGAGAGAGAAGCAGTGATTTCTGAGCAAGAGAAAGCTATGACATTAGAGCGCGTGCAGATTGAGGAGGCGAGAAAGGAATACAATCAGCGTGTTGACAAGATCACAAGATATGAAGCAACTCTGACAGAAAGAGAAAGAGTCCTGGCTGAGAAAGAGGAGTATGTAGAAAGAAAAGTCATGGAAGTTGAGAGGAGAGAAAAGGAGATAAGTGAAAGGGAGGAGATAGTGAAAAAGAAGGAGGCTGAGATAGCTAAAGACCTTGCTGTTATTGATGAAATGGGAAAAGAATTTGCAGCTAGGAAGAAACAGATGGATGAACTTGAAGCAATGGTTAATACAAAGAAGGAGGAAGTGGAGAAAGAGAAGAAGAATGTTGAAGACATGCTCCACGAAATTGAATTGAAGACCCAGGCATTACTGGAGGAAAAGAATAACTTGGAGAATGAGAGAGAGACGCTTAAAAGGATGAGGGCTGAGCTTGAAACTGTGATAACCGAGTTGCTTGGGAAGAAGGTACCCCAGGAAGCGCTGAAAACTGAAATTGTGAAGGAAGTTGTGGAGAGAGTTGAAAAAGAACTTGCTCCTGCAGTAAAGAAATTCCTTGAGGTAAAATCCAATGCAGAAAAGGTGATGGAGAAGTTGAAAAAGCAAAAAGAAGAAATTCTTAAAGAAAAAGAAGAGGCAGAAGAAATTTTGAGGAAACTCGAGAAGAAGGGATTCAAAAAAGCACAGGGAGGTTAAGATGACGGCAGATAAAGTGTTGAAGGTCGGAATGCACGACGAAGACATGTTTGATAGAGAGAAGAGGATTCCGTGGATAAAATTCAACTTAATTCAGAAGAGTAAGGTACTTGTTGTTGGTGCGGGTGCCCTTGGCAATGAGGTAGGAAAAAATCTAGTACTTTCCGGTTTCAAGAATATTGCGATAGTAGACATGGACAAAATTGTGAAATCCAATTTAAGCAGATGTGCCCTCTTTAGAATTGAGGATGCTGAGAAAGGGCTGCTGAAGGCAGAAGTGCTTGCAAGAGAATTGAAGAAACTGGATAAAACAGTTCGTGTTTCTTGGTATTCTAAGCCAATTCAGGAACTGCCTGAGAATTTTCTCAAGGAGTTTGATATTATATTTGGATGCTTAGACAATATCATGGCACGGCTATACATTAATTCTCATGCTTATTATTATGGGATTCCACTTGTAGATGGAGGTACCCTAGGTACATCAGGCAAAGTCCAGGTGGTACTCCCTCCAAAAACTGCTTGTATCGAATGCGGGATGAACAAAACCCATTTCAAGAACCTTGAGCAAATCTTCTCATGTTCAGGCAGAGAGGATGTGACGATTTATTCTCCGAAATTGCCTGCAGAAATCACAACTACCGCGGTAATTTCTGCTCTTCAGGTCCTCTGTGGGATAAAGATAATCTCAAAAGAGTATGATGCATTGCCTTACAACTTGATTTACTACGATGGGTATAGGAACGTGTTCGAAGTTCTTGAAGTCCCGTTGAACACAAACTGTCCTAATCATATAACCCAAACATCAAAACCAAAGAAAGAGAAAAAGAAGAAATAAAAATTTTAATTTATTCAAACCCTGGTGGTAGGTATTCTCCTGGTCTCTGATGCCATGCCACGCTCTTGCCTTTCTTTTTCTTGCGCTTCTCTTTCCATTCAGGTATCTTGTGTCTCAGGTAGAAGTACCAGAGCAGAAATACCACAAGTACAGTGATTACCACAGCAGCAACAATGTATGGAGTGTAATCTGGAGGAGGTGGTGGCACCTCTGTCATCTTCTGTTTCACCTGTGAATCCGCATACAGTTCGGTTATGCAGATTACCCTGAGCTTGAAGAAATAAGTAGTTCCTGGCTGGAGACCAGTCACTTCCTTGTATGTGGTGTCTTTGTTTGTTATCACATATCTTTTTTCTGCATTCTGTGGATTCGTGGAGATTGTGTTGAGGTTAGAGTCACAGTACAGTTCGTACCTCGCAAAGTCAGGCGCGGTTGAAGCAGACCATGTAACATTCATTGAGGTGGTTGTTACATCAAAAAATCCAAAAATTTCACAAGGTTGCGGTTTAATTGCTTTTGGATTATCAAACATGTACACTCCTGCCGGGTTGTCTGTCACTCTGTATGCGGCACCAAGTGCAATCCTGCTTCCATCATCTCTGCTTAAGTCAATGCTACTTACAAGGTCAAAATCCGTGGAAAGTTCAATGCTCCGGAACGGTTTGTGCACTGGCACATATATCAGCCACATGTTCTTTGCAGTTGCAACTACAATGTAGTTTCCATCTTTGTCCATGAACGCATTAACAATTGTATTGTTGTCTGGTGTTGTCCAGTTCCATTTGAATCGCTTCGAAAACTCCATCGTAGAAAGGTCAAGGAAAGTAATCTGCTTCCCAACAGCAACGAATCCCTCACTACCAGAATAATTCATTGATGTAGCTACAGCATCTCTAATTCCATCCACCCTCCAAACCTCCTTGTTTTGTGTCTGGATGAACTTAAGAATTGCATTGTTGGTGCAGACCATTATCACAGTGCCATCATCTGACATCTTCATGGCAGTAATTCTAGACAAATAGCCAGAGCCCAAAATGTCTCTCAAGCGGTCTGTCTGCCATTTTGGTCCATATGGGCTATCCCTTTCATAAAGTTCCAATCGTACATAAGTGTCGGATTCAGATACACCAACAACGAAGAATTTTCCGTCATAGGAAGCAGTGAGGCCAAATTTGGCTCTTGCGTCTGAGAATCCAGTCTGATAGTTCCAGAGTTCTGTGCCTGTTTCGACATTGTACATAGAAACATTGTATTTCCATGTGTTTGACCATCTGTAGTAGTAAGTGACCATCAGCAGTTTCCCATCAGCAGAAACATCGAAGCCAGTTATGTTGCCTGGCCTTGGCAGGGAGACATTCCAGCCATATTGAGGCGGTTGGTTTGGTGAATAGATTCGATAAGGGGTTTGCATGTCCTGCCTATAAACCCTTACTGACCCTCTATCTGTGACGAAGAGCAGTGGTGGGTCTGCCTTTTTTGCAATTTTTATACCAGTAATATCTGCACCATAAATCCATGTTCTTACAAGGCTCCCTGTATCTGCCTCAAACAAATATACATTGTTTGCGTAATCATAGGCACCAATGTATTTTGCGTCATCGGTAATGGAGATTCCTTTTACTGTGCTGTTTGTCTCGTATTTCCAGGTCCATTCGAGTGCATAGCCCCCCTCCACATTTTTGGGCGATGTATGGGGGAAAACTCCGCTCAACATTATCCAAATCAACACAAGAACTAATATCCTGCCCGCTTTCATTTAATCACCAGAGAACAGGATTACATATTGGTATTTATACCTTTCTTGAACTAAACTTAGAAAGGGATTAATAGTTTAGTGAGATTACCCTATTTTGATGACGATTGCACTCAACCTACCCCCAGCATTTGTAGACAGAACAAAGGAAATTTCTTATCTAGATCGGCTCATTAGGAAGACGGCAAATGGAGCCGGTAGCATTTTTCTGATTCAGGGAGAGGGAGGAGTGGGAAAAACTAGATTGCTTGAAGAAGTAAAGAAGAAGGCAGAGGAAGAGAACTTCTGCGTTCTTCATACTAAGTGCCTACCTGGTGCTGCCTTGCCACTAGCACCATTTTACAGCATGCTTAAATCTGCAGATCTAGATCATTTACTTTCAGAGACATGCCCAAACTTAGATGCTCTTTATCTGGTAAATAAAGGAGGCATAATCCTTTCAAAACACGAGAAGACCTTGAAAAACATAGACCCTGACATTTTTCTTGGAATGGTAACAGCGGTTGAAAATTTCATAAAGGATTCGATGACTCAGATTGCTGGCCAAAATCACAAAGAAATTGAGGAAAAAATTGGAGTGATGCGGCACGGTGAGTTTACGATAGTGAGCTTACCTGGTAGAGTTGTGAATCTTGTTGCATTGGTTGAAGGCGTTGAAAACGAATATCTGCTAGAAGACATGAAAAAACTAGTTGATAAAATAGACAATAATCCTAATGCATTGGATACAGATATTGATGAAGTCACAGTGATGCTCAGAGAACTTGTTGAATCTGACAAATACACTAAGGTGGCACTGGAAACTGCAGATAAAAAGGCAGGCATTTTTGAAAATGTGCTTCGTGGAATCAAAAGAATGGCTATGAAAAAGCCAGTGCTCATACTCATTGATGACTTACATTGGGCAGACAGTTCTTCTCTTTCTCTTCTCAGCTACATTGGTAGGGATATTGCTTCAGAAAAGGTTGGGGTGCTATGTGCAATTAGAACAGATGAAATTCCAACTACGAGTGTCTTACCTGGGATGATAAATACAATGCGGTCTGAAAATCTAATCGAAGTTTTGACTCTTGCTCCACTAGATAGAGAGGGTGTTGCCGCGTTGATAGAGTGCGTTCTTGGAGGGCATGTGGACGAAAGTTTTAAGGAAAAAGTGTACTCTGAAACAGAGGGAAACCCACTCTTTGTAATTGAGCTGCTGAAGTATCTTACTGATAAGCAACTGCTCAGACAAGAGGGAGGATTGTGGACGTATGATCGAGAAGAAATAAAAATCCCAGAAAGAATCTATGAGATAATAAGGGAGAAAATTACCAGGTTGAGTGATGAGGAGTTTGAGGTGCTTGAAACAGCTAGTGTTCTTGGAACCGAGTTTGTCACTCCATTGCTAGAAAAAATGGTTGACATGGAGAAAATAAAGCTTCTCAGAGCATTGTCTAGAATCGAGAAGATTCATGGACTGATAAAGCACGAGGAAGGCAAATATAGATTTGACCCTACTAGAATTAGAGATGTGATATACCAGGAGATGGGTGATGAACTCAGAACTGCTCTTCATGAAATGCTTGGTGGAATTCTGGAGGCGGAGTACAAAAAGGGTGATGAAGAAAAGATAATTGATGCACTTTACCATTATAGGAAGGCAAAACGTCTGGATAAGTTGAAAGAGCATGGATTTTTGGTTGCTGAGAAACTTGTTGGCAGATTCGCATACGATGAAGCTATAGAGATTTTGAAGGCGCTTTTTACAACGTTGAACAAGAAGGATGTCCAAGATTTTGAGATTGCCTTGAAAACCCTGAATAAGATTCTTGAGATTTATCTTGCGTCTGGACTCTACGAGGATGCAATGAAAGTTTTGGACGAGAAGATTTCTCTCCTGGGAGAGCCTGGTGCAGAACTTGGGAGAACCTATGCAACTAGGGCAGAGGTTTATCTTAAGATGGGCGAGCATGAAAAAGCAATGGAAAGTATAAACAAAGCATTTGAAGTTATTACTGGTACATCCTCTACTGCAGCAGGAGAAATCACGCGCCTGCTTACAATCAAGGGTTACATTCATGAACGAGCAGGTAATTATAAGAATGCGATTGAATGCCAGGAAAAAGCCCTAGAATTTTTCACAAAACATGGAATGGAAAAAGATGCTGGAAACTGCTATACCCGAATTGGCTCCACTTACTACTACTTGGGAAACTACGATGAGAGCATTGCTAACCTGAGAATGGCTGAGGAAATTTTTGCTAGAAACAACGACAAACAAGGGCTTTCCCAAGTTTACAACAACCTTGGAATGGTTTACTATGAATTGGAGGATTTCGGGAATGCAAGAAAATGTCTTGAGAAGACAGTGGAAATGAAAGAAATAGTTCATGACCTTGCAGGTATTGCAATTGCAAAGAACAATCTGGGAAATGTTTATTTTGAAATTGGTGAAATTGAAAAGGCACTTTCGCTCTATCTTGAGGTTAAGCGTCTCTGCAAGAAAACAGGGGACAAATGGATGTTGGTATATAACCAAATTGATATTGCGGAGGCATATGCAGAGAAGGGTGATGAAGAAAAATTTAGATCAGCAATTGAGGAAGCCCTCAATGAAGCTGCAAAAATTGGATTAGAAAAAGAAGTACAGGAGGCAAAAGAAGAATTGGAAAAAAAGTTTATGCGTTGATGATTTCTTTTACGATTTCATACCTGAGTTGACAGCCCCAGTCCACTCCCGGACCACTTGGATGCCAGATGAAGTCTGGATGTGCCTGGGCATCTGCATTTGTGTTCTCACTTCCGCCTTCCCATGCCCCATCAGTTATTCCGTTAGTGCTGAATTTAAGCCAGTACTTGTAGGTGATTGTGAACGTCTTCGTGCCTACATAGTCCTTCCAGACCCCATCATCTGCAAACCACACTTTTACAACAAAGTGCTTCTTGCTGCTGTCCTGTGTGTCATTGCTCACGGTCATTGTGTATTTGTAGGCAGGGTAGTTCCAGACCTCTTCAGTGGCAGTGATGTCCATTACCACTGCTTTCTTCTTTGTTCCTATCCATTTCAGCAATGTTATATGGAAGTCCTTAGGCAGCACATCCTGGACATTGTTTGAAGGCCCGTTGTACCTTGTGCCAACAAAGAGGTCACAGGAAGAGGAGTAGTAAGATTCTGTAAGCAGACCCTTCAAGTCCCCAACTGTGAATGTAATCCCCTGCACTGTCTTCGAATGAGTGGGCTCATCCTCACTCACTGCTGCTGCACTCCAGGCATGGCAGTGTCCCCACCATGACTGCACATTCGGGCTCCACCCATGGTGTTCTTTCTCCCATTTTTCTGCTTGTGGATTATAGCCCCTTGTTTTGTTCACATAAGCATCGTACTTTGCACACGGCTCTGCGGTCCCATTGTCCTTCATTGGCCACCAATATCCAGACCATGGTGTTTTTGCGGATTGAGCTTCATACTGCTTGTTTGTTGGGTCTGTGCCATACATGTTTACTTCAATTCCATCTGGAATATAATCTCCATCTGTATCTGGGTTGTTTGGATTTGTGCCAAGTTCTGTCTCTTTTGCGTTTGTAAGTCCATCCCCGTCGTCATCACCATTTGGGTTGTTGCCACCACCATTATTTCCAGTGTCAACATTTGCAGTGATTGTGTAACTGCCAGAGCCAGAGTACCTGTTTACCATGATGTAGTAAGTTCCAGAAGGATTGCTCACACTTACCTGCTCATCAGCGGAATTTGTGTATCCACGAACATCATAGCTTGAGGTTGTGGGCATCGCACCCTTTTTCACATACAAATCAAAGTCAGCACCGCTTGGACCATCCAGCACCACCTTGAGTGCTGTGCCTGAGCTCACTGTAATTTTGTAGTATTCTTTTGCATGGCTTGCATCTAGCGCCCCTGTCACTGCTACACCTGCACGAAGTTCAATCACATCAGACTCTGAGGAGTTATTTCCAGAACTTCCACCACCAATTGTCTCAAAACTCGCTGTTAATGTGTATTGTCCACTTCCAGAGTATCTGTTTACAAGCACATAGTATCTTCCAGCGACTACATCTACTGTCTGGTTAGTGATAAGCACTGTTTCATCTGCAGAATTTGTGTAGCCTCTGACAAGGTAACTTGAGGTTGTTGGTGTGCTGTCTTTCTTAACATAAAGGTCGTAGTCAGCACCACTTGGGCCGTCTAACACAACCTTGATTTTTGCTGCCGCCCTTGGTGCATCAAAGTAATAGTATGCTTTTGTTTTGCTCGCATCAAGTGTGCCTGTAACTGGCATATCAAACTGGAGTTGGGATGGAGTGTTTGGATCGGTATTATTCGTGTTGCCGTTGTCTCCACCGCCACCACCTCCATTGCCGCCTTCCACAGTTGCAGTAATTGTGTAACTGCCAGAGCCCTTATAGGCATAAACCATTGCATAGTAAGTGCCTGAAGGCGCGCTCACGCTCACCTGCTCATCACTAGAGCTCGTGTAACCCCTTGCAGTGTAGCTTGAGGTTGTTGGCTTCCCGTCCTTCTTTATGTAAAGGTCAAAGTCAACACTCCCACCATTTGGTCCATCAATTTTCACAATCAACTTGCTCCCGCTGTTTACAACAATCTTGTAATAATCCTTCTTGCCAGCCCCACTTAAACTTCCGCTCAAAGTGGAATTCACAGCAAGGTCCGTTTCTACATCATCTGCACTTCCCATCCTTACACTTACAATCATCAACAACATGCTGATTACCAGCATGGTTACCACTGCACCCGCCACGCCTGCGACCATTCTGCCTTTTCTTTTCTTTGGCTCCATATTAACACCTCTTTGTAGTTAATACTAATAATTGGAAGTATATAAGCATTTCGCTTGTTAACTACAAGCAATAGTTAACTTACTTGCCAGACGACAGAAAACACTGTATTTTTAAGCACCAAAAAATGCAATCTCAAAGTTTCTTTCTCTTCGCCCTTATTTCCTTCTCCAGCTCAATGTCTTTGATTTTCCATGCACCGAATCCAAACACGATAAAAGCAACAATAAGCACTGCAATCAGACAAGGAATTTTCAGTGCATCTACCTGCAACCATGCGGCACCCATCAAAAAGCCAATACCCAAAATTCCAAAGACCACTGCAGAAATCTGCCCAAATATTGGTTTTTCGAGTGAGGCCTGTCCAAAGTATGCTAGCGTTCCTAGAAGAAGCGATAAAATCCCTGATATCACACATGCCCACATGGGTGTATATACCAGCCAGATCCATACGAAAATGAGAATCAATATCAAGAAGCCTATACCAGCAACAGCAGCCCAAACCACATTTGAAAGTTTCACGCCAGCCATAATCTCAGTCCTTTGTAACTTTTTCTTCTCTTAGAATGTGACTGAGTTCTACGAGTGTGCTCACTGGCACCCAGCCCATGTAATAATCGTTCAGTTTCACAAGGTCCCCCTCTTTGTTGATAAGCGATTCTGGAAATCGCTGGACTGTGTTGTCGTCAAAAAACTGGATTGAAATCAGATGGCTGAAGTCACTCAGAGTGAGGCCGAGTTTTTCGCACTCCTTCTTTATTCTCTCTCTCAAACTGTTCTCTATCTTCTCTATCCGCACTACCCGTCCTATTCTGAAGTTTATCAGGGCAAGGTCACCAACTGAAATTTCCACACCAACCATGCTCTCAATACCAATAATGCGAAGGAAGTAATTAAATCTTCGCTTTTGTTTCTCCTAATTCGCACACATGCATACCCTTTTTTACCCCTACAAATTCATAATCCTCAATCATCATAGTTCCCCGCAAAAAAACATGCGAAGGAAAAATTGCCTCTCTGCCAGAAAAAGGACTCCAACCACATTTGCTCCAGATATCTTTGTCCTTTATCTCTCTTATTTCAGATGGGTCCCAGACAGTAAGGTCTGCAAAATATCCCTCTTTTATTTCTCCTTTTTTTAGCGAGAATAACGCTGCTGGATTAACAGCACCAGCAGTAACAACAGTTTCAAGTGGAATTTCTCCATGTTTAGCAAGAAGAATAAACAGTGGAATCATTGTTTCAATTCCCGGCACACCGGATGGTGCAGTCTCAAAGTTTTCTTTTTCCTCAAGCAAATGAGGCGCATGGTCAGAGGCAAGAATTTTAATTTTCCCATCTAAAAATGCCTGGTAAACTTTTTTCTGCTCATCCTCTGTTCGTAATGGTGGATTCACCTTATACCTGGCATCATTTCCTGATTTCAGGTTGAGGAGAAGATGATGCGGTGTAGATTCAAATGTAATTTTTCCAGGGTTTTCGAGCAAATCCAGACCTTCAGGTGTGGAAATATGACAGAAATGGAATCTAAAATTATTATATTTAGCCATGAATTTTACAGCTTCAATCTCTGCATCCTTTCTGGCTAGATAGTGCTCCCTGAGGGTTTTTGGGGTTATTTTTCTTATAAATTCCTTGTGTTCTGGGTGCACTGCAATTACTTTATCTTGGAACTTTTCAAGAACCTCTTTAAGCATCGAATAGTCCCTAAATTCCTCGCTCTCGGTACTTGCAGACATAAAAATTTTGTAAGCATCTGCATTTGCCACATTGTTTGGCTCTGTTGTCTCTGAAACAAGGCCATAGATACCAAAATCCGAAAAGCTTTTCTTTTTTGCAAATCCGATTTTTTCTTCGATTCTTCTGAAACTGTTTGCTGGGGGCTTTGTATTCGGCATATCAAAGTAAGTGGTGATACCACCTCTCAACCCAGCTCGTGACCCTGTCTCGAAATTCTCCTTATGTTCCATGCCTGGCTCTCTGAAGTGCACATGGATATCTGTGAATCCAGGAAGAATAATTTTATCACCGAAATCGACCCTTTCATCACCTCTCAGCGATTTTCCTATTCCCACTATCCGCTCGTTAGCAATTGCAATTGAGCCAGAAACAAGCTTGCCCTTGAAAAAAATTCTCCCTTCTATTACGAGCTCAGGGTTTAAGAATCTTTCTTTTAATTTCACCATGCGGTTTAACTTCATGGAATATCTCTGCACTGAAAGAATATATCTTTGTATTTTTAGATTTCCATGCATCAGATGGAAGTCCTGCTTTTCTGCATGTGTGGGCTAAGAACTCCTCCTTATCCCACTTCCACTCAACAGGCACTTGAGGGAGGAGCAGCCCTCTATAAAAATCTCGCTCTACAATTAGGCCATCTCTTCCAATCTCTATTTTTGATAAATATTCTTCTGGTTTTTTTACATTTATCAACTCAGGTGGTGTAAGCAAACTCACCTCCACAACCGTTTCCTCAAATTCTTTTGGTCCAATCGGAAAGAATCTTGGGTCTTCAGTGGCTGCACTTATTGCTGCATTCCTCAGTGCATCTATGAGAGGAAAGATTGGTTCTGGATAGCCAATGCAACCCCTGAGTTCCATGGAAGGATAGGATTCAAGTGTGACAAATACACCTGCCTTCTCCTTGAACTTTGGCGGAACTTCCTCAACCTCCAGAACTTTTCTCTCCTTCAGATATTTGTTTATTGTTTCCCTTGCAGTCTTCACAGCAAATACTCCATCCTCATCTGTATATCTGGGCATTTCCACACTACCTGCAGCCAACTGCAAAAGGAGATAGGAAGGGGAGATAATAACAGTTTCGTTTATTTCTAGAGCAGCATCCTCAGCCCTTCTGCCTCCTTCGCAGGGTTTGCAGCCTCATAAATGCTTCTGCCCACAATAAGATAATCAGCACCCGCCTTAATTGCTTGAACAGGATTGCCACCCTGGACTCCCACACCAGGCGAGAGAATAAGCATCTCCTCACCTATTATTTTCCTGAGCCTTTCAATTTTTTCTGGCCTTGTTGCGGGTGCAATTATGCCTCTTGCACCAACTTCCCTTGCAATTGAAGCAAACTCCTCAGCATGCTTTGCAGTAAATTCTGCACCACCTGGGTGACTCATTTCCACTACGGTGAAGACATCTCCTCCAAATTTATCTGCTACATCCTTGACTGCTTTCAAGGAATCTCTGCCTGGAAATGCATGGACTATCACGCCAGAAGCCCCTTTTCCAAATGCCAATTCTGCTATCAACCTGTTGGTATTTGGTATGTCAGCAATTTTAAAATCGCAGAGCACATATTTCATAGGTGCAATTTCTTTCACTATTTCAATTCCACAACCGAGCACGAGTGGGTAGTTTACTTTAATTGCATCCACATACTGATATACCTCTCTGACAATTTTCAAAGCCCTTTCTCTTTCGGTTACATCGAGCGCTAATATCAGTCCTTTCTTTCTTTGAAGCATGTACCTCAGAATACTGGAAAGGTTAAAATAATTAGCGGTGAAACTTCATCTCACCACAATCTTTTCCGCAAGACCCTCCATCTTCCTCGCAATTGCTTCCAGTTCCTCCATACTCACTTCCTTGCTCTTCCTCAACTTCTCTGAGAACGCATTCTGGGCTACAAACCTCTGAATTACATACTTTCTGGGCTTCTGTAGAAAAGCAAGAATGTTACGCAAATCCTCTTCCGTGTGCAACTCTGGGATGTATGTGGTTCTGAATTCGTAATTTCCAAATTCCTTCAGCACTTGAACACTCTCCTTTATTTTTTCTATATTAACATTCACACCGCAAACAGCACTGTACTTCCCAGCATCCAGCGGCGCCTTCACATCCATTGCCACATAATCCACAACCTTTGCATCTAACAATTTCCTCAGCACATCGGGCATTGAACCATTTGTGTCCAGCTTTACACCCAATCCAAGCCCCTTCACTTTCTTTGCAAACTCCAGCACCTCCGTTTCATGGAGACATGGTTCACCGCCTGTTATGCACACCCCATCAACAAAATCCTTGTTTTCTGTAAGGAAGGAAAGCACATAGTCATCTGGAACATCTGGAATTTTTTCAGTGTCTTCCACGAGTAACCAATTATGGCAGAAACCACATCTAAAATTACAACCGGGAAGAAACACCACTGCAGAAACCTTTCCATCCCAGTCTAGAAACGAGGTCTTCAGAAATCCCTTAATTTTCATTTTTTTCACCTCTCTTCTTCGCAGCTCTTTTGAAAACGCCAATCAACATGCTTGTCTCAAGTTTTGTGATAGCCGCCCTGCCAACCAGCCGCCTAAACATTATCTGGGCATTCCTTTTCCTGTGCTCAGGATACTTTATCACATCCAGCAGTTCACCGAATGCAGCATGCATTTCCCTAAGTTCGAGCCGTTCTGGCTTTGAAAACCTGCGTCTCTCTCCTCTCTCTCTCAACACATAGAGAAGCACGGCAGCAGCATGGGAAACATTCATGATTGGATATTCCTCACTGGTGGGGATGTTTACCAGCACATCGCACTTTGCAAGTTCCTCATTCAACAATCCGAAATCCTCTCTGCCAAACACAAGTCCAATCTTCCCACCAAACTTCCTGTATTTTCTAAGAAAACCTTCGGGGCTGAGCGGGTGTCTCAGATAATGCCTCTCTTTGTCTGAGGCAACACCACTTGTTCCAACTACAATGTCCAGACCTTCAATTGCAGCATCAAAATTCTGATAGTGCTTTGCCTCTGCAAGAATATCATTTGCATGCATTGCCCTTTTCTTTGCCTCCTCTCCGAAAGCACAGTTTACAAGCCGCAGTTCATGGAAACCAAAGTTCTTCATCACCCTTGCAACCGCACCCACATTCCCCTCATGCTTTAGACCTACAAGCACGACTGCAAACTCTGGGATGCTCTCATCCCTCCGCAAGAATCTTGTTAACGAGCCACTCTGGCTTGAATTTAATTATGTCCTCGTAGCCCTGCCCATTGCTTAAAAACAGAATCGGTTTTTTAATTGCATAAGCAATTGAAAGTGCAGCCCCTCCTTTCGCATCTGCATCTATCTTTGTCAGAATTGCACAATCTACACCCACTTCTGCATTGAACTTCCTCGCCTGCTCAATTGCATCATTGCCAGCAAGAGAATCGCCAACAAAAATCACGAGGTCTGGCTTAGCAACCCTCTTTATCTTTTTCATCTCCTCCATGAGGTTTGTATTGGTCTGCATCCTTCCAGCAGTATCAATCAATACCACATCCTTCTCCCTTGCTTTAGCATGCTCAATTGCATCAAATGCAACTGCTGCAGGATCACTGCCTGAGGCATGTTTCACAAGCTTCACGCCCAGCTTGTTTGCATGGACTTCAATCTGCTCTATTGCCCCTGCTCTGAAAGTGTCACCGGCAGCAAGCACACAGGTTTTGCCCTGCTTTTGCAGGTAATTTGCAATTTTTGCAATTGCGGTGGTTTTTCCTGTTCCATTTACGCCAACAAACATTATCACGAATGGCTTCTTTTTTTCAACCAACTTATCAATATCAACTCCAGGGATGTTCATCACTGAAATGAGTGCGTTTCTCATCGCATCCTTTACCACAGCCTCTATGTCCTCACCAAACTTTATTCTTTTACCCACGAGATTTTCCTTCATTTTTTTCTTTATCGCCTCAACAACCTCAAGTGCGACATCTCCGGAAAGCAGCTCAAGCTCCAGCTCTTCAAGAATTTCATCAAGCTTCTCTTCTTTAATTTTCCAGCCGAGCACTCCATCAGCAAACGGTGTCTTTTCCACAGCTTCTGACTTGGTTCTGCTTATGACTGCCTTGAATTTGTTTTTCAAGGACTCAAGCATTGCGACCAAGCCTCTTCTCCTCTTCCTCTCTCAGCAGATTTGTGATTTTTCCTGCCTCTCTTTCAATCGCAGCCATCTGTCTTGAAATTTTCTCTATCGCTTCCTTTATACCGTTTGCCCTTTTCTCTACCATCTCTGTGGCTTTCTCCATCTTTGCCTCCATGAAGATGTTGCCTCCGATGTTTATAATCACTCTATCCATGTTTTTGGAGTTGCCGGGCAGGAAAACACCAGCACCCAGTGGAATGAGAATCTCAGTTTCCTTTTCCAACGCTGCAAAATTCTTCAGGGTTTCAAGCACTTTAAGATGCTCCTCAAGCGATTTTCTCATCAGTTCTTGCTGGTTGGCAAGCACATTCATGTTCTTCTCATATTCTTCCAGCTGTATCAGGTATGCCTGTACTTCCTCGTCTTTCATTCAATCACCTTATTGAGAAAACAAAAAGAGAGGTGGGATTTAAATCTGAGGGTGACATTCATGGCGAGAGGTGAAATCTTGAAAAGAGCGGAAAACAGTATGCGAGGTATAGTTGTGCTTACAACTACGGAAAGAGAAGAAGATGCTGAAAGAATCGCCATGGTATTACTGGAAAAGAAGCTTGCTGCCTGTGTGCAAATTCTTGGGCCCATTAAAAGCAGATACTGGTGGGAAGGTAAAATAGAGAGTGCCACTGAATTTCTCTGTTTCATAAAGACCTGCAAGAAGAGGTATGAAGAGGTGGAGCGAGAAATAAAGGCAAATCATCCCTACACTGTACCAGAGATTATTTCCATCATGGTAGATGAAGGTTCAAATGACTACATGATGTGGATGCAGAAGATAGTGATGGGAAAATGATTTGTTTACAAAATTAACAAAAAAACAACGAGTAAAAAAGAAGATTTAAATATTAGTATGCAATAGAGGAAAACATGAGCCTGCGGGGAGAACTCTATGAGTTGCTGGCAGCTATGCAGTCAAAATGTGGGTATGATGGTGCTGCAGTGCTTAAGAAAGATGGTACTCTCCTTGCTTCTTACCTCCCCTCCTGTGCAAACCCAGATGTGTTTTCAATAATGAGTGCCACGATGATGGGGGCAGCAGAGACCGCAAAAGCAGAATTGAAGATAGCTAGCAATCTCGAAGAAATCAAAGTGAAGGCCGGTGCCAAAGTAATATCTGCAAAGGAGATAAACAGGGATTTGCTTTTTGTCTGTCTGGCTACAAACTCCTGCGACGAGAAACTTAAATCCACACTTCCAGACCTCATTGAAGAGATTAAACGAATCTATAGCCAGAATCGGTATTAAAACTCACGATGCTCACCCATACTTTCTTTTATTTTTTATTTAAAAATGATTAATATGGTTGTTAAATTGAAAAAAGTTTAAACAGTAAAGTTTTAGTTGAGTGCGCTGACTCTATATCTCTCCTTTAGCTCACCAATTTTTCCCTTGTTCCAGCCACTTATCTTTGAGAAGAATCCTGTAACCCTTGTGATTCCTTCCACATTCGTGCTTCCACAAGATGGACAGGTTTCGCTCAGGCCCCTGTGGGTTTTGCCACATGCAAGACAGGAGGTGAATTCTGGGCTGAAGGCAATCTGGGCATTCTGGGTGTTGTGGAAAACCTTTGTGACAAAGTTAGAGAGGCTTTGGATGTCTGGCTTACTCTCACCGAGCCAGATGTGTGTTAGTGCACCTGCCTCGATTGGTGGATGGAACATGCCCTCTTTCTTGACACGCTCTATCGGGCTCAGAGGCACTGAAACATTCAGGTAGGTAGAATTGGTGTAATAAATCTCACCTCGTTTTCTGTCGCCCTTTATCACTGTTGGTGTCTGGAGTGGATAGTATTTCATGTCAAGTTTTGCAAATCTGTAGGCAGTGCTTTCCGCTGGTGTTTGCTCCAGTACAACCCTTATTCCGTTTTCCTGTCCGATTCTCTCTGCCTCTTTCTTCATGTGATTTACGATTTTCAGTCCGAGTTTCAGCGCCTCAGCGTTCTCATGCAGCTGATAGCCAGTGTGATACTGTACCATTTCGTTGAGTCCGAGAAGGCCTACTAGGAAGGTAGCTCGATACAACCTGTAGTACGGCTCCCCATCAAGTTCCATTGCAAGCAGTGCAAGGGGTCCATGTTTGCCCATTTTCAAAATCTGGGTTATGAAATCGCGTTTCTGCATGTGGGCCTTCACAGCAATTTCCATTCTTTGAGTCAAAATCTCATACAGTTTTGTATCGTCGCGATTTGCATTATAGGCAATTCTGGGCAAGTTCAGTGTGACATTTTGCATTGCAGAATATCGCATTTTCCATGGCGTCTTTGCATCATCAAAATCGTTTTTTTCAAGCTTGAAAGCAAGCCGACAGCACTCGCTGATTTTTGCAGTGCCTCCTCTGTCAAACACAAAGTAGGTGTTGCCTTTTTCAACTGCAGTTCTTGAAATTAATTCCAGGAATTCCTCATGTCCTTCTGTTTCAAACAGTTTTTCAGTGATGTGCACATTTGGTTTCGGGAAGAAGAATGGGCGACCCATTGCATCGCCTTCGAGATACACACTGAACAAAGCCCTCAAGAACTTGTGGGATTCCTCAATGTAATCTGAATAGGTGTTGCCTGTTGGTTTTCCCTCAGGTCCGATTGCAGGTACATCCTCAAAGTGTTTTGGCACCTCCCAATACAGGTTTAAATCACTGAATATGGATTGGCCGCCTCTTGCCACAGCCTGTTGAGCAAATTCAAAGACAAGCATTTGGGCAAGTTGTTTCATTCGCTCCTCGCTTACACCAACGAGGTAAGGGGCAAAGAAGATGTTGAATGCATCCCATCCAATGGCTCCAGCAAAATGGCCCTGCAACGCAGCGGAAAATTTGACAATCTGGGCAATGAGGACTTCAGGGTGTTTTGCTGGCTTTGCAATTGAAATTGCATTTGGTAAATTAAGCCCGAATTTTTTAACATACTCAATGTTCTGGCCACTGCAGTAAGGTCTATCAACAAATCCAAGGTCATGGAGATGGATGTCTCCCCTCATGTGGGCATCTGCAACATCCTGGCTGAAAACTTCAAGTAAGGCATACTCCTTTTTAATCTGTTCTGCAAGCGTGAGGTTTGTTGCTTCTGGTCCATGGGGCACATTTGCATTTTCCTTGTTTGGATTCATAAGAATCATTTTTACATCATAGATTGGCACGCCTAACCTTGTGTGCTGTCTCCTTACTTTTTCCAGCCCATATTCTATCAATTTTACATTTGTGATTTCTCTGATGAGCGGAGCAGTAATCACCTCTACTCCAATGTTTTTTATCATTTTGTCCACTTCTTTCGCAACAATCATAGCTGCGTCAGGGCTTATTGTCGTCTCTCGCATCAGTGCCTCATAGATTTTTTCTCTGTTCCATTCTTTTATTTCTTCATCTGAGGTTCTAACGAAGAGAGAGAGTTCTGTGCTTTCACTTACCTTATCCATAATTTTCACCTCTTCTAACAAGTTCCTGCCCTCGGATTTTTCAATCCCCTAATAAATTTTTTTTAACTTGGTCATTCACCCGAATTGGTAACAAGGAGTTGATGAAAAAAGTTTATATGTTACCAATTCTGTTACCAATCATGGAGCTTTTTGAGACAGAGGCAAAGCTGAAGGACATAATTCTTGAAATCTTAAGAGATAATGCAGAAAAGTCAATCAACCAGATTCACAGGGAGCTTTCGCAGAGACAGGATGCTGGCTCACCGCACCGCCTTATGGTTACTGGCTATCTCCAGGCACTTGCAGACATGGGCTTGCTTTCAGAGAAGAGAGTTCCACCTGCAAAGGTTTACACCCTTTCTCCTACCTACAGACGCGACATTTACACTACACTGAGGAGAATAATAGAGCAGAGAGGGTATGCTGGAGAGAGAGCAGTTGAGATATATGTTTACATTCTCCACAAAATTTTCAAGAGACCAGTTCTTGAAGATGAACTCCTGTTTGTCAACTTCACTGATTTCAGCGCATTAAAGGCTGTAACATTATCAAACGATGAAAGAAAAGAGATTGTCCAGAGAATGAAACGAATGAAATACAATGTTGAGGCAGACAGGGCTTTTCTTCCTACAAAAAATCACGAGCAGGAGATGCTGGAAATCCTCTCAATTCTTGTGCTTGAGGATTATGGAGTGAAGTTGCTTTCACTGGAGCGAAAGACAAAACAAGGCAAATTGGTGTGAGTATTTGGTTTTCCAAAGAGCTTTCCGCAGGAATTAAATACACCAATATAATTAGTGTTATTGCTAGGCTTGGCCGGGGGGTTAGGCGTCCCCTACACCTGAAATCGCCTTTACGCAGGGGCGACACCTGGGAGCGAGGCCCTGGTCTTGCCTGAATCCGTGTGTGGACAATGAGGTTCTGTCTTGCTGGGTGAGAGAACACAGGAGCGCATCTGGAGGGATGCTAACCTGTGTGTGTCCATGGAGAACGGGTCAGGCCCTGACGGGAGCAGCCTCACCGTGGAATCTTCACGCTTGCAAGGTAGCGGAGCCGAGAAAGCATGCGGGCAGTTCAGGCAATGTACCAGACCCCAATCCCAGGGGCCTAGCAGAACCTTTGTTTTTTGCGGACAAGGACAATAAGTGGAAAAACAAAAATAAAACCAAAAAATTTGATTTCAGGCACAACCGTAGTGTTTGCACTGTCACTGCTTTCTTGGAACTTTACACCATAGAGCGATGTGTAGTTCAGGAATGCCCAGTTCGTGAGTGTGCCTTGCGTAACATTCACACTTACCTGCAAAGTCACATAGTGGCTCCCAGGAGCGACATTCGTAAAGTGCCATCGCACCACATTTCCATCTAACACGCCACCGTCAGAAGCAGAAACAAAATCCACACCATCTGGTAATGTGTCGTTAATCCAGACATGCCCTGCTATGCCCGCGCCTGTGTTGTTGTAGTAAATTGTGTATGTGAGAATCTCGCCATAACTTGCAACCGTTTTGTCAACAACCTTTTCAACAACAATATTTGGTCTTCTGCAGAGCACCTGTGCACTTGCCTGGCTCGAGGGCATGCTTCTCCGCAGCTGGTCCTTGTAAGTCAGGTCGACTACATTCGTGAGGGTAACACCATCACCAACAGTAGCATTCACCTGCACAGTGATTGTCAGTGCATTCTGGCTATCATACACTACAGTGCCAAAATACCATCTGTAGGTTCTGCCGTCTGTTGAGGTGTATGGAATGCTTGAGGAGACAAAGGCGACACCATCTGGTAATGTATCATTTATCCAGACCTCCTTTGCGTTTCCATCACCTGTGTTGTTGTAGTAGATTGTGTAGGTTATCAATCCACCCGGCTGTGTCTCCTCTACATTTGTAAATTTACCAACAACAATGTTTGGTGCTTTTCTATCATTGGGTTCGGTTTGGGTGGGAAGGGTTGTTGAATACCAATCAGTATCTGCATTTGTATCTATGGGAATTCCGTTATCTTCATGTTTGAATCTTGCAATCTGGTCATTCTGGCCTGAAGTGGGCAAAGGTCTAATTTCATCTATTGTTGCTTGATTTGCTCTCAACCGAATTCGTTCTACGCTTTCAAAGGGTGAAAGGTCTACATTTACGGCTCGAAGATATTCATAATCATAACCATATGTAAACGGTTGAAGAATTGTATTTGAGGGAAAAGAGTAAACTGGGATCCACCACCACCTTCCCAATCCCCACACTCTCGCCTGTAAGGTCCATCCGCTGATATCGACAGCCACACTGAGCGGATTTGCAACTTCTATCCAACCAACTAAATTCACAAGATAAACTTCGTTTATCACCACACTTGTTGCTTCTCCAACTCTTGCATCAATTTCCCGCATAAAGTTAGTTAGGATTTCACTGTCGCTCCAGTCCCCTGCCTCAAACCAGTTCTTTGTCGCAAATCTAATTACGCTCCTGTTTCCAACATCCTGCAAAATTGTTTTTGGCAATGCACATTCCATCTCATGGCTACCAATTGCAGCACTAACATTTCCCATGTAGGTCCAGTAGGTCCAGTTCTGTTCAACAATGTATGTCTCGTAGTGATAAACCTCGCTCGTGTAAATTGTGTTGTTCTTCCCAGTAACCATTATCATGTATTCGGCACCCATCTCTCCCCTGTAAACTCTAAACCCGGTTAAGCGATTGCCATCTATGTCTATGAACACGAATAAAGCGTCCATGCCTTCAAGCACAGGGACTTCTGGTGGCGGTGGCGTCACAACCTCGCTCGGTCTTTCCACAATCATTGGCAGTTCCTCACCAGCAAGCACAACGCCATAGGTTGAGAGATAGAAGGACACATTTTCCATGTCCACCATTCCATACTTTGCAATGTCCACACTGGGCCAGACAAATCTGCCAGGCGGGAAAGTGTCATTTTCAGTATCTGTATTAAGCATCACATTTTGCCAGTCAGCAAATGCGCCATCAATCACAATTTCTTGTGGCACTGTCTCCACATAAGTGTTGCCAATAAAACTGGAATAAAGCGTTGCTGTACCATTTTCCACAAAAACATCGCTCCGGCTTGGAATTCTCAATCCCACAGATTTCCCAATCGCACTTGAATTCAACCTCGCATAAATACCAATTTCCATCTCACTGTTTTTCTCAAGCGGCATTGAAACATTAAAACGGAACATCCCGTCTGTGTAATTCCCAGCAACTACATTATTTCCAGCCCTTAACTCAATTCCATCAAAATCAGTTGCACTGGCATTCCCTGCAATGCTCACATTGATTTGCCTGATCCAGTTCTCCTTTGCCTTTGTCTCAACACTAAGGTGGAGCAATTCTACATTCTGGCTATGATTAACAATGCCATGCTGTGGATTGCTTTGTGTGATAACAATTGCGCCTGGATGTGTGGAAACCACGGCCTGGCCCCTGCTTCTGTTCCCGTAGTTATCCTGTGCGTAAAACACAATCCTTGGTATTGAAGCTGGCTGCGTGAGCGTGAACTGTCCCTCAAATCGTTGTCCATCAACCGCTCCTTTGCCACTGTATTTGCTTTCAAATCCGTTAAAATCTGTCTGATTCCTGCTCGAGTTCCATTGATAGGCAGAGGCACTTTTTACTGCACAATCCCAGCCAGAAAACACAGCCATGTAGTCAGCCCCTATGCCAGAAATTGCATAGCCCGTGCTTGCGCTCTCATCTGCATCCACAAACATGAAGAAGGCATCAGTTTCGTTGAAGGCTTTGCCCAGCATCGCAGCATCTCTCACCTCCACATAGAAGGAGAGATAGTTTCTGTAGAGATGGACTCCGTATTTACCAATCTCCACACTTGGATTCTGTAAGCTATAGACAGGGTTTTCATAGATTGTCGTGCCTTCCCAATCCTCAAATTTGCCATCTACAGTTATGCCGGGATACTGGACAAACAAAAGAATGCTGAGCAATCCAGCAGCTACAACTATAAAAACCGCAAGAAACCCGGCAACTTTTCTCCAAAGTTTTTGTTTCTCCTTTCTTCTCCCTCTTTTTACGGACACCTTCGCAGGTATCTTTCCGTTTACTCTCCCGTTCACAAATCCATTTATCAATCCCTCCTTTCCCACAATCTTTTTCTCTCGAACACCATTTATCAAGCCATTGACTTTTGCATGAACCATCTGTTTACCTATGTCTCCGCAAATACTGCAATTCTCACCAGCTCTCACGAATGCTCCACATCTGGGACAGATGCTCGGAAGTGTAAGTGAGGTTTCAAGGACTCTTTCAAGGGCTTTTTGTGGAACCTTTTCTGAAATTGCGATTTCAGCACCGCAGATTGGACAATTTTTCCTCTCTGCATCTACAAATGCACCACATTGCATGCAAACATAGACAGATTTCTCATCGATCCCTGGTTCAGCGGGAATATTTACTTGGACCAGAGCTTCTTCAGTTTCTTCAGCTTCTAAGCTAGCTCCACAGATCTCACATTTTTTTGCCTTCGCACTAACAAAGGCACCGCAGTTGCTGCAGATGAATATGCCTTCTTTCTCATCCTTGCTTTGAATTTCTGTTACAGCCCCTTCTTCCTCTTCTCCAGCGAGCAGCTCGGCACCACAAACTGAGCATCGCACAGCGTCTTCATTTACAAACGCTCCACAGTTTGTGCAGAGCACAAAATGGAATTTATGTCTCTCTTTTTCTCCATCTTCCTCTTTCATTGGAGTAATCACTGCACCGCACACTGCACATTTTTCTTCGTCTGGTTGCAGATACGCCCCACATTCAGGGCAGACCTCTATTTCTACACTCCTCTCCAATCCATTTTCTTCAGAGTAGGGTTCGAATACCCCATCTTTCAATCTATATCTAATTTCAATTTTTTCTTCCTGTTTCTGCAGTTCACATTTTACTTTTCCACTGCGTTCAGAGATTTTAACAGCTGCTGAAAATCTAGATAGAATTTCCGTGGATTTTGTCTTAGTAATTGTGTAGAATGAGAGAATCCCTTGCTTCCTGAGCTTGTTTTGGAATTTTATAAGCGTTTCTATTGTCTCCAGTTCTCCAAAGAGCTCCCAACACCTATCTACCATTTCAATAATTGCTATCTTCTCCCTTTCTTTCTTGCTTTTCAGCACTTTGTTGAGTGCGATTTGGAGATTTATTGTATCACGAGCACATCTAAAGCCCTGTTCAATGCTTTCAACACTAATTACTGTTTCAGTTTGCCAGGAATACCAGTCGATGCATCTAATCTGTTTCAGATTTTTCTCATCAATGCCTCGTTCCCTTAATTTTTCAATAAGGGTTTTTGGCTCTATCTCAGAAAGCACGCAGATAACAAATTTACCAGAGGCAAGTGCTTCTTTGATCAGAGAAATGTAAAAAGCAACAGCTAAGCCCTTTGGAATCTGGCAGGAAACCTGCAGCCCATTATCTAGTTTTTCAATTATTTCTTTCATGGTCAGAAGATTACTTCCTCAGGGTCTATTTCAATCCCAGACTTAGAAATGATAAATGGGTGCTTGTAGGGGTCATGTCTTGTAAATCTCATTTTATAGATGGTGAGCGTGCGTCTATATTCTCCTTTCACATTTTCATAGTTTAGAAAGACCAGTCCATCTACCAGAAACTTCTCAAAGTCATACTTTGTGAGTTTACCCTCTGGTGCTTCGGAGATTAAAACGGATGTGAAACCTGACTCTGTGAGAAACCGCACAAATTTGAACATTTCCTTTCTAAGCAAATCTTCACTCGAATATGCAACTCCAATGCCAGAAAGAGAGTCCACTACAATTCTGGTTGCCCTGCTCTGGCTTGCTGCGCCATCTATGAAGGTTTTTAGGGTGGAAAAGTCCACTAGGTCATCTCTAGCCCTGATTTCCCCGATATCCAGTATCATAATTTTGTTTTCCTTTTCAAATCTTTCTATTTCAAAATTGTACCTTCTAGCTGCCTTGTAAAGATTCTGTCTCGGTTCTTCAACAAGAATCAGAATCCCAGTTTCTCCGTAGCTTTTTGCACCTCTGTAAATAAATTCAAGACCGAACAAACTCTTAGCGCTTCCTGCAGGCCCAGAGACAAGAACTGTGGAACCTTCAGGCAGCCCACCTTCGCACAACACATCAAATCCGTTTATTCCTGACTTTATTCTCTTCATTTTTTATCTCCTCCTTGGTCTTTTCCAGAATCTTTTTTGCATTCTCAACACCTGCAAGATTTGCAAGTTCTTCGAAAATTTGCTTTTCCGCATATTCAATTTCTGATACTGATACAATCTTTCCTTCTCCATTGTCAATCCAGTACCTTATCTTTTCTCCTAGGCGTGATTTAATTGCTTCAGTCCTTGCCCTTCCGAAAACTCGTTCACAGTATGCTAGGACCTCTCTTAGAAACATTATCTTCTGCTCATTTGCCTCCTGCACAACTTTTACCTTGATCCAGAACTCAGGAGCCTTTAGTTTGTATTCATAGAACCCTCTTCTTTTTCCTCTCACAAATCTTTTTTCTACAATACCGTATTCTGAGCAAATGTCGAGAAAGTTTGAGACGATTGCAGTGTGCAGTTTTACGGCCCCTGCGACCTTGGCGCTGTAGCACCAACCATTATCATGCAGATACTTCAGAATCTCAATTCTTTTCCTGTTTCCGAGTTCTGAAAGAATCTTTCTGTCCCCAATAATTTCAAGTGTCAAGGGATCACCCATTACTTCATTTTTTGTGAAATTATTTTCTGCCTGCTGGAAGAAGTAATGGATTTCAAAGAATATAAACCTTCCTGAAAACTTCTCAAAAAGTGAAATTTAAAAAATAATGAAGGTAAAAAAGTTCCAGATTTACATCTGTGTCTGCTCTTTCTTCTTTTCCTCTTTCTTTTCCTCTTTTGGTTTCTTCTTTGGCGGCATATCCCTCACTCCCGTGAGTTTTGGTTCTATGTTACTACCCCAATTACATGGTTAGATTTAAACTTTTGGGAAAACAGAAATGCCTCAACTATTATTGCAAGTAAGATATAATCAGAAAATGCATCATTTATTGCCTGTAAAAGTTCAATTATCAAACAAAATGTGTCTCATACCATATGAGAAAAATATTTATACGGTCGGACAATCCCAATTTTGAATGAAGGGAGCAATTGTGCAAGTAACTTCTGCGTGTAATCTTAGATGTAATTCGTGTGAGACTTATAAATTAAAGCCAGAATTTATAAAATGGAATAAGGAGTGGCTTATTAATCTTAAAAGAGAGGGTTTTTGGTATCTTTCTCTTACAGGAGGTGAACCTACTCTCCACCCTGAAATTGTTGAAATGTTGAAGGCCATGAAACAGCTTAGGTTTTTTACCCATATTGCTACAAACGGCACAAATCTCAATAGGATTAAGGAAGTTGTAGAATATCTTGATGCCATAACTGTTTCAATTGATGATTATATCCCAGAGATGCATAACCTTTTCAGAGGAAGAAAATCTTTTGACAGTGCAGTCGAGTGTGCCAGATATGTTAAAGGAAAGGTAAAGATAGCAACAGTGAACATGCTGGTACACGATGATAATGCAGAGCGAGTGATTGAAATGGCAAGTTTTGTGAATACAGAGATCGGGTTGCCGCTCTCACTCTGTTTCATGGATTCTGAGAGCTATGTTTTCAATAAGCGATTCACTGCTGAGCGAGATAAGATTAGAAGAGCTTTTTCTCTAGTCTACTCTAACTATAGACAATATGTTTTTGGAAACACAAGAGAATACTACAGGCAGTGTATTGCATATCTAGATGGTGGTCGAGTTTCTGAATGTAGAGCAGGAGAAACGATTTTTTTCATTGATGTAAAGGGAACTCTAAATGCATGTTTCAAACATAAAAAGAGACCCGATGGCTGTAATGAGTGTTTCATACAATGTTTCAGAGAGCCCTCTCTGTTTAGACCAATTATTCATGGTGGCATATTTCTGAGGAATTATCTAATGGGTAAGTGGAAGAATTATCAAAAAATTAGTTAATAACAATTTTTTAGTAAGTGTTGTTTTTCACCCACTAAATTGTTTATATATAAATAATGAAACATTAAATTAATAATGGATTACGCAATATTCATGACTAAATCTTCTCCAAGCTTTCACGAATCTTCAGGAATTCCACTTGTTTTTCCTGGATTGCCTTCTCCTTTTTCCGTAACTCCTCTTCTCGGCTAGCTAACGCTTTTTCCCTTGCCTCAATCTCTTTCTCCCTGTCCTCTAAAGCCATGATTTTTTCATGTTCCAGTTCCTCAATCTCCTTATGTTTCTTTTCGATTTCTTCCATGCGTTTTTCCAACTCCTTCTCTCTGTCCTCCAACTCTTCCTGGCGTCTAAGAAGTTCTGCAAGTCCACGCTTCAGCTCCTTTTCCTTTTCCGTCTGGTTCTGGGCTTTCTCCTGTAACCGCTTCTCCTTCTCCTCCAAACTCCTCTCCTTCTTTGCTAGTTCCTTTTCTTTTCCTTCAATCTCCTTCTGTCTCGCAGCCAGCATCTCCTCTACCTTCTTCTGCCGTTCTCCAATTTCCAAGATCTTGCCATCAATCTCTTTTTCCTTAGCCTCAAGACCAGCTTGTTTCTGTTCCAGCTCTTTTCTTTCCTCCTCTACTTTTGCTCTCATTTCAGCCAGTGCCGCAAGCTTATCCTTCACCTGGCTTTCTATAGATTCCACATGTTTCTCTCTTTCATCAATAGCTTTCTCTCTCTCAACAACTTCCTTTGCCTTTTCCAGTACCTTCTTTTTCTCTTTCTCTAGCTCTGCCCGGATTTTCTCCACATCCTTACTCTGCCTCGCCCTTTCTGCAGCAAAACTCTCTCGCTCCTCTGCAATTTTCTCTAACTCTAAATTGATTTCCCTTTCTTTCTGGCTCAACACTTTCTCTCTTTCCTTGAGCCGTTCCTCAAAACTCCGCAAATCCTTTTCTTTCTCAGCAAGTAATTTTTCTTTCCCAATTATTTCATCGTAGATTTCACGAATCTTTTCTTTCTCTTTTTCGATTTCTTCCTCATGTGCTTTCAATTCTTTCTCCATTACAGCCAGTGCCTTTTCTTTTCTCTCAAGTTCCTCCTTTTTCTTCAGGTACCTAGTTTCAATTTCCTTCAAATTTTTCTTCTCTTTAGCTAATGCATTTTCGAATTCATTGAGTTCTGCCTCTCGCTCAGCAATTTTCTTCTCTCTACTCTCCAGTTCCTCAAATTTCGCATTTAAACTTTCTTTCTCTTTTTCCAGATATATTTTTTCCTTTTCAATGGCATCTTTCTCCTCTGCGAGCTTTCGTTTTTCCTTCTCTATCTTTGCCTCTTCTTGCTCCAGTCCATTTGCTCTTGCTGTAATCTCCTCTTCTCTCTTCGCTAATGTCATGCTCTCTTTCTTGAGGTCCCGTTCTTTCCTGGCAATCTCCTCCTCTCTTTTCGTAAGATTTCCAGAAAAAGTCCTTAATCTCTCCTCCTCTGCCTTGATCTCTTTCCATCTGGCTTCAATTTTTTTGTTTTCATTCACAATTTTTTCCTCTTCATCAGCAAGCTTCCTCTCTCTGTCTAGAAACTGTTCTTCTCTTTTAAACATCTCCTCCAGTTTTCTTTCTATATTTTTCTTGGTTTCAGCGTTCTTCTCAATCTGGGCTGCAATTTCGGTCCATGCCCTTGAAATCTCAATTTTCTCATTTGAGAGTCGTTCCAGTTCTTTTTTAAGATTTTCTTCGCGTACCTTAAGCGAGGCCTCATAGGTCTTTAGATTTGTTTCTCTCTCGGTAAGATTCTTTTCAATTTCAGCCAGCTCCTTCTTCTTTCTTTCTAGTTCCTCGCTTTCCTTTGCTAGTTTCATTTCCAGAATTCGCTTCTCTGCAATCTGCTCTATGTCCAAATCAGCCTTTTCCTTCCCAGAAAGATGTTTTAACAAAGTTAAGCTGCTTGCCTTCAGCCGTTCAATTTCCTCACGCATCAATGCAGCATCTCCCTGCTCTCCAGATACGATTTCATCAGTTGCTGGTGATTGTATTGGTTTTGCCTTTTCAATTTCAGAAAGGAGCGCAATCCGTTTTGCACTTTCCTCCTCACTTGCAGCTCTTATTGCATCCTGGAGCAAGTCGTTGTATGGTTTTTTCGGAACACATCCTGCTTCTGGATATTTCTGGAGCACGAAATCAATGTTAATGGATGAGGATTTATAAACAAAGGTGTGAACTTCAATTACCGCCTCTGGATTTAAGAGTTCGATGAAAACTTTCAACAAGGCCTCTTCTCCGAATAATTCGGTCTCCTTCATAAAATAAGCTCCACAAATCCCTCCATTTTTGTAGAGAAGGTATCCCAGTGCGGTTTTTCCGCCTTTTGCTGTTGAAACACCAACATAGCCAGATAATTTGCTTTCTTCAGCTTCAGCAAGCACTGCAGTGGCAGTTTCCCTACCTCCGAGTGCTGTGTTTATCAGCTTGCCAGAAGGTAATATCAAATTTTCACCACTGTGATATTATTTATTGGCTATATAAGGTTTGTTGGATTTGATTGTTGTCACATGTCTTTACAAATAAGAATTATTTATAAACAATATTTCATAACTATATTTATAAATAATATATTATGTATTAAAACCTTCATTCTCCAAGACATCTTTCAAGATTCCTTTCTTTGCCAGGAAGTAAAACACTATCGTCTCCTCATCGTACAGGTTTCCATAGAGCTTCCGTTTCTCACTTACCATCTTCACAAATTCATCGTATTCCATCTCCTCACTAAAGAAAGGATAGTACTTCCTGAGCAAGCTCATGATGAATGAAATGCAATGCAGGATAAAGAACTTTTGCCTTGCAAGCTTTTCCCCACGACTGTTATAAATTGCTTTTACGGGGTTTTTCAATTTAGGAATGTTGAATTAGTAAGACGGAGTGGGAAAAACCATTTATTTGCGTTCTAATGCGTTCCGACCTCCTGGCTCAAAAAACCTACATTTCGCGGCACTTCTATCAAACATCTGGCTCTACGAATGAAGTATAACAGAGATTATACTTCATAATTTCACGGTAATTCTGCAGGTCCCGCCCAATGCCAAAAGCGTTAAAAAAATATATAAGAGAAGTTTCAATATGTAGGTGAAGAAAGGTGAGAGCATGAAAACGGTTTGCATTGTGTCCTGCGGAAAAATGAAAATCTGGGATAAGAATCCAAATGCTGGCAAAACTAGAGCTGAGGAGGCATACATTGGGGTACCTACAAAAAGCTCCATAAAATATGCAAAAAAGTTTCATCCAGATGATTGTTCATCCTCTCTGCAAAATACGGATTCTTGCGTCCAGATGATTTGATTGAGTCGTATAATGTAACTTTTAAGAAAAAACATACGAATCCAATAAGTGTGGATGAACTTTCTAAACAAATAATAGAGAAAGGATTAGGCCAGTATGATAGAATTGTAGTGTTAGGCGGAGAGGATTATGTAGAAGTTGTAAAGAAGGCTTTTGAGAAAGCATCCCTCAAAAAAGAAATTCTTACACCTCTAGCTGGGTTGAGGAGTGGAGAGAGGGCACACTGTCTCACAGAGGCTATCCAAAAGAATGAACCTCTTTATTAAATGACCAACATTAAAGAAACAGTTATAAGCACATTAGATATATGCCTCTCTGGTGTAAAATATGGGAAGAATTTGCGTGGCGAATAATATAGTCCACACTCCTCATTACTATAACAAAGAGGACGAACTTGAAAAGGATGTACTGGCAAATGCACAATATATTTTTGGGGAGGACATACTGCTTTTGCCAAAGCAGAAGGTGCGCACTGAAGGGGGAGTAGAATCCATTCCAGATGCTTTGGTACTTTTCGTGAAGGATAGTAAGTGGGCAATTGTAGAAATAGAACTAGCGTCCCATGATTTGTATGATCATATTTTAGCGCAAGTGGAAAAATTCTCTCCTTCGAGCAAAAGAGATATTCTGATAGAGAAGTTTTATGAACTGGGAAAACTCTCTAACAGTTTGCAGGGTATGGAGGATAAACATAAGTTTATTTCAGATGTAATAAAAAAGGATCCAGAACGAATTGTTATAATCGACGAGATTTCTGCCAAAGTTGAGGAGTTTTCTTCTAAATATGGTTGGATTGTGTTGGAGTTTAAGAAATATACGAGTGAAAAAGGCACAATTATCTTTCTCTTTGATGCACTTCTTAAAGAGTCTTATCCACAGCTTCCATCTGAGGAAGGAGAAGGACGCATTGAAAAAACTAGAGGAAAAAGGGGAAGCAAATACGATGAATACTGGGAAAGGAATTTGGAAAAATTACTTCAACTTTTACTTCAGGCATACCAGAAAGGTGATTCAGATATACTTGATGTGTCAGAGTTGGGTATAAAAGGTGCACGAAAGCCCGAAAATTGGAAAAGGTCTGGTGCATTCTGGAAGGAAATGGAAAGAAAGGATATAAAGAAAGGCACAGGGGCACATCTATCTGCTCTCCTAAATTTACTGATTGATAAAAAAGAGGATATTCATCAGGAAATACCCGGCCATACAAGATTTGAGATTAGAGTATGGACGAATGCAAAGCACAATGGAATCCTGGATCCAAGCAAAGATAAACTCTATCTGCAAATCAGAAAAATCGAGTGAACCGTGTTATTGGTTTTAATTTATTTATTTCTATAATTACATAATTGTATTAATAAATAAACAGATACACTCTCTTTAGATAAATACTAACCAATTTCTTAGTATCTACCAAAAAATTAGTATCTATTCATCAATTTCTATCTTCATTCCATCACTGGCAGCGATGCACTTCACGCCAGTCTGCTGTTCAATCCAGCGTGCCTCTGCTTCTGGGTCCGCTTCTATCATTTTCAAGCCAAAATGAGTGAGAATGCACAGTTCTGGCTTTACAATTGATGCAAATTCTGAAGCATCGTCAGTAGTGAGATGGTATGGTATTTTGGCAGCTCTGGGGCGAGTGACTGGAAGAATAAGCACTCTTGCATTTCTGTATGCACCTGCAATTTCTTTCGAAAATTCCGTGTCAGCAACATATGAAATGACTCCAGAACTGGTAGAAAATTTGAGACCCACTGTTGTTGGGTCTGAATGTATTGTTGGTGCTGGAGTAACCACAAGCTCTCCCAGTTTTATGTTGTTTTTTTCAATTACCATGCATGTCTCCACATTTTTCTGAAAATATTTGGAAATACATGGTCCAATATTATCCACGCCCTCCAGCGTGCTCCTGCTCCCTAGCAAAAAACCCCTTTTTCTTCTTCCCCCCATTGTCATTGCTTCCGTAAGAATCTCCGCATCCACATAATGGTCTGGATGACAATGGGTCACTATAATTGCATCTGTCTGTGTGGGGTCAATTCCATTCCTGCTTGCATGCACAAGGGCACCTGGACCAGGGTCTATGTGAACTCTCGATTGTTTTTCTAAGCCAGTATGCTCTAGATAAATGCCACCAGTTGCTCTTGTTTGATAAAGGGTAGCAAATCTTCCGCCGCCCGTACCAAGAAATGTGAGTTTTATCATGTAACCATAGTATATATCTCTGCAGTAATTAAATTTTTTTATATAAGATTATAAAATTCATGCTGGTTGTTTTCCAGTATGTTGTAAAAATCTTGGTGCAAAAATTTATTAGACACCAATCCCATTACCAAAATCATGAAACTGGTTGCACTGGTGCTGGCAGGAGGCAGGGTAGATGAACTGGGTGTGCTCACACTGACAAGACCAAAGTCGGCAGTACCGTTTGGTGGCATCTACAGAATCATTGATTTTCCATTGAGCAATCTCCACAATTCTGGTATAGAAATTGTTGGGATACTCTCACAGTACAATCCATCTGAACTGATAAGTCATATTGGCTCTGGTATTCACTGGGACCTTGTAGGCAGGGGCAAGGGCATCAAAATTCTTCCACCATATAAGGGTGTGAGGACAAGTGACTGGTATAGGGGAACTGCAGATGCAGTGTACCAGAACATATCTTTCATTCAAGAGCATACGCCAGAAAATGTGCTCATTATTTCTGGGGACCACATTTACTGCATGGACTACAACGAAATAATTTCCATGCATCTGGAGAAAAATGCAGATTTAACTGTGGGCTTTGTGAAGGTTGACCCTAACGAGGGGCACAGATTTGGAATGGCGGACATCGGAAAAGACGGAAGTGTTAAGGATTATGTGGAAAAGCCAGAAAAGACAAAGTATGAGTGGGCATCACTCACAATTTATGTGTTTAAAACACAGGTTTTACTTGAGGAATTAAAGAAAAATGCAAAGGGCAAATCGCACGAGTTTGGCCGTGACATAATTCCTGAGATGATGAAGGAAGGAAAGAAGGTGTATGGCTACAAATTTGGTGGTTACTGGGGCTATACAAGGACGCTTCAGGAATACTTCAGCACGAACATGGACTTGCTTGGAGAAAATCCGAAGATAAATCCAGAAGAATGGGGAATAAGGACAAACATTTATGGCAATTACCATTATGATCTACCACCAACTAGATTCTATCCTACCTCAGATGTAGAGGATGTCTTAGTTGCAAGGGGTTCCAAAATAAAGGGAAAAATAATTCATTCCATAATTTCTTCAAATGTAATAGTTGAAAAGGGTGCAGTTGTGAAAAATTCGCTGATAATGTCTGATTGTGTTATTGGAGAAGGGACTGTGGTGGAAAACACGATTATTGACGAAGCGACCATAGTAGGAAAAAATTCCGTGATTGGTGGCTGTAAAAAAATCACATGCATCGGGAAAAATTCTAAAATTCCAGATACAGTGTCCATAGGTGAGGGCTGCGTTGTCTGGCCATTCACAGGCGAGAGTTGCTTTAAGGAAAAAAGAATTGAGCCAGGCACAACAATAGGAGGTGAGGAGTGATGCGGAAAACTGTGGGAATGCTGCTTGCGGGTGGTGTGGGCTCTAGGTTAAGCATTCTTGCAAAAAAAAGAGCGAAGCCAGCAGTGCCTTTCGGAGGAATGTACAGGATAATTGATTTTACCTTAAGCAATGCCTGTAATTCTGGTGTAAGAGTGCTTGGAATTCTTACCCAGTATAAACCACTTTCCCTGATGGACCACATTGGAAGCGGCAGTGCCTGGGACTATGTTGGCCGCTCCAGAGTGGCAAAGATTCTTCCGCCAAGAACTGGTGAGAAGGAATTTGACTGGTACAAAGGCACAGCAGATGCAATCTACCAGAACATTGGTTTTATCAGGGATTTCGCGCCTGAGCGAGTGCTGATTCTCTCTGGGGACCACATTTACAAAATGGACTACTCTGAACTGGTAAATTATCACAAGGAAAAGGGTGCGGATCTAACAATTGCCACCATGGAAGTGCCGCTGAGCGAAGCACCCAGATTCGGAATCGCAATCACTGATACAGACGGGAGAATAGTGGACTGGGAGGAGAAGCCCAAAACACCAAAAAGCAACATTGCCTCAATGGGCATCTATGTGTTTAATATGGATGTGCTTGAGAATGTGCTGAAGAAAAAGCTAGGAAACGACTTTGGAAAAGATATAATTGGTTGGATGATAAAAAATTATAAGGTTTATGCTTATCCGTTTAAGGGTTACTGGAGGGATGTAGGGACAATTCAGTCATACTGGGAGGCAAATATGGATGCCCTGGATGAAAATTCGCAGCTAACACTTGATGAGTGGAATTTACGCACGAATCTGGCAGAGATGCGAAGGAGTGACAGGGCACCTGCCTATGTTGGTTCTGGTGGCACTGTGCTGAACAGCATTGTTTCACCAGGCTGCAGAATTGAAGGCAAGGTGGTACATTCTGTGCTTTCGCCTGGAGTGATTGTGAAAAAAGGTGCATTTGTGCATGATTCTGTTATCATGCAGGATTGCGTGATTGGAGAAAATGCAGTGCTGGAAACCGTAATCCTGGATAAGAATGTGGTTGTGGGAGCTGAAACCCACATAGGGGCTGGGCATGAAAGTGTGCCTAATAAAAAATATCCAGAGTATCTGAATTCTGGGATTACTGTGATTGGAAAAAATGCAGTTGTGCCTGAGAAGATGGAGATTGGGAAGAATGTGCTGATTTTCCCTGATGTGAGGAAAGAGGATTATTCAGGCAAGAAGCTGGAGTGTGGGGAAACAATTGAGATTTAGAGGTGGGAAACTGAGGGTCCTTTTGAGGTTGAAGGCGACAAAATCCCAGGAGATTAGGAATGAGAGTCATAAAAACCAGGGTTTTGTTTACGACCTGATAAGACAGAGTGGTTTTCCAGATTTGCATGGAAAATATGGGTACAAGTTTTTCTGCTTTTCTGGAATCTTTCCGCAGAAGAGCGTAGAGCCAGGTGAGATAAGGCATTTCATAATTTCTTCGCCAAGCAAGGAATTGATGAAGGGAATCGGGGATTGCTTGAGAGAAGCCGAGGAGATAAACATAGGAGAGATGCAGTTCCAGCTCTCTGATTTTTCTGTGTTTGAAGTCAAGCTTAGCGAAAAACCTTGTGTGCGGTGCGAGACACCAGTTATTGTGCGAATTCCAGAGTCGCTTTATGAAAAATACGGAATTCCAATGGAGGAGAGAAAGCGAAGGTATGTTTACTGGCGTCCCAAGTATCCATTTGAGGCATTTCTGAAGCAGGTGAGTGAGAACTTGATAAAGAAGTACAACGATTTCTATGGCACTGAGATTCAGAATTATGACTTGTTCGAGCAGTTTGTGTTTAAAAAGCAGGTGAACCTGCGGTATGTGGTGGAGGGCAGAAGTTATGGTGCTGCAGGCAGTTTATGGGAGTTTCACTGGAGCCACATGGATGCTGTGCAGCGAAAAATAATTGAGTTCGGACTCGATGCTGGCTTCGGAGAGAGGAACAGTTTTGGGTTTGGATTTGTGAATGGAAGGTGAAAACTAGGATTTTTTTATGAGCGTATTCAAAAACCTCCCATGTATCCTCGTATCTCCAGTCAGTTCAGGGTGGAATGTGAGAGCCAGGTGATTTCCCTGCTCTACCATGATTATGTTTTTTCCATCCGTTGCCAGAACTTTTGCATCACCCCATGCCTCTGTGATTATAGGAGCCCGTATGAAAATTGCACGGAATTTTCTGTCGAAGCCAGCAATCTCTACATCTGCCTCGAACGAATCCACCTGCCTGCCATAGGCGTTCCTGCTGACTGCAATGTCCATCAAAGCCAGTGTTTCCACATTTCCCTCATTTACTTTCTTCGCAAGCATTATTGCCCCCGCACAGGTGCCCATGATACCCATGCCAGCAATTGCTTTTTTCCGCACTTCCTCAAAAAGCCCAGTGCGTTTGAGCATTGAAGAGATTGTGGTGCTCTCTCCGCCCGGAATTATCAGCCCGTCCAATCCTTCTAGATGTTCCAGACGCTTGACCACGAGTACCTCTCCCTTGATTTTCAGTTCTTCCATTGCTTTCCATGTAATTTCCACATGCTCAGAAACAGCCCCCTGAATGCCAAGCACACCAATCTTCATTTTCTCATACCTGAAAACAAATTAAAGCAATCTTCTACCCTCTGCAAGAATCTCAATTCCATTGAGTTCTCCAATCAACTTCCCATTTTTATCCACGACTGGGATGTCCAGAATGCCCTTCTCAACAACAATCATCAGTGCTTTCTCAATAGTGTCATCTGGAGTTATGGTTTCCACTGGCAGCATGACTTCATCCACTTTCTCACTCAAAACTTCCCTCAGAAACCGTATCGCAGAAACTATCCCTTTGCCACGCACACCAGCACGATAGGCAACATGCTTCAGAATTGTGCTGAGCATCACCGCACCCACTACTTCCATTTTGTTGTTGACCACGAACACTGTTCTTAACCTCAATTCTTTCAGGAATACATCTGCCACAGCATCCAAAGAACTTCCGAGTTTCACATAATGTGGTTCCTTAATCAGCTTCTGGTAATGCTCGCTCACCTTCTCATCTTTAAACAACTTGCCCATGTTTCAAGGATGGCAGAGGGCTATAAAAGGTTAGCGGGTGCTTTGTATTTTTTTCTGAAGCACTACCCATTAGTACCCATCCAAAAGAATTTTATACATTAGTGGCATATTAGATATAACATGGGGACTGCTTATTACATTTATGCAGCTATCTATCTTTCAATCACATTAGCACTACTGTATGTGGCGCACCGCGGCTATTGGTCGAATCCAAAAAGAAGAGAAAACAAGTATTTTCTGTTCTTGTGTCTTGCGGGTGTGATTTGGGGCTTTGCGGAAACAGCATACTGGCTCTGCGATGATGTTAAACTCCTGATTGCCATTATCCACTTGGACTATGTTGGGGCGATAATGACTGGACCTGTTTTCTTCCTCCTTGCGAATGCTGTACCTATCTGGCGGCCTATCCTCAACAAAAAGTGGGTAATTTATCTGATTTCAGGGATTATTCTTTTCTTTGAGGTTATTTGCTTAACCAACCCGTTTACCCATATTTACATTTCCAGTTTTTATGAATTTGAGAATTTTCCTGGCAAGTATGGTTCAAACTGGACCGTATTTTGGTGGGGATACGCTGCAGTGGAATACACCTTTTTTATTGCTGGCTTCATTTCACTCGCACTCTCAATCAAACAGGCAAGGACAAAGATTGAGAAAAGCCAGGCAAGGATTCTCGTTCTTGCGGTAGTTATACCGTTTATAGGAAACGCATTTGAGTTGACAACAAGAATGCTCCCAGACCCAACTACAATTTTCATGAGTATCACGGCAATGCTGTTTGGCTATGCACTTACAAAGTACAAACTCATGGCAATAGCACCAGTAGTTGAGCGAAAGGATGGAATTCCAGAGAAATTACCAATCTCAATAGATCGAGGTTTAAACTATCTAGTGCTTGACGATCACACGAATTCCAGTTATTTTGCACTTAGGTTGCTTTCCACTGAAAAACCAGGTCTCTGTGTGACTGGTAAAGCGCCAGATGTAGTTCGAACTGCGTTCAAAATCGAGAAACTGCCAATTATATGGATTACAGAGGTGGAAACAGAGGAGCAGTCAGCAAATCCAGCTAGACTTGATTTTGAGATCACACAAAGCATAATTAACTTTATGCGAGAAAATCCAGGGGCTTCAGTTTTAATAGATGACATAGAGTATCTTACAATCAAATGTGGTTTTGACGCTGTTACTAACTTTCTGAAAGACATTGCGGATGTGGCTTCCACCACAAGCTCTACATTCATAGTCCAAATTCGCCCCTCATTTTACGATGATGAAAAGCGAAGAATTCTCACATCAATGTTTGATAGAAAGCTAACCCTGCCAGAAATCTATCCTGTTGGTAAGGGTGTGGAGAGAACTGTGCTGCATTACAGGGACGAGAAGACATTGGAAAAGATTGCCACAGAAATTCCAGAGACAGACAAAGTGCTAGTTATCACGAGAACACACCCTAAGAAAATTGAAAGACACTTCAAAAATGCGGAGTATTACTGGATTACAGACCTTGATATAAGCAATGTGAAGACGATAAGGCCAGAAGCAGTTGAAACGGACTTCATACTTGCTATAAAGAATGCAATCAGAGATGGCGTGAAACATGTTGTGATTGATGGCTGTGATGTAGTGAAAATCAAAATCTCATTGGATAAGTACATTAGTTTTATCAAAGACATCACTGATCTAGCTCACAAGTACGGAGTTAAGCTCTACTGTGTGGTTGAGGTAAGTGATGATAAAGAGAATGTGGTGATTTGCAGCAGATTTGATAGAGTAGTAAAGTGAAGTGGGAATAGGTGGTACAACTAGTCCATGCATTAGAATAGTTTATATATCCCACAACAATATAGGAGATGGGTTTAAAATGGATGCAGGAGACGAAGTCAGGGAAAGGATAAAGAGATTAGCGGATGAACGGAATGAACTCATCGCAAGAGTAGAGCAACTTGAGCGGGAGAAACAGGAAATAGCTGGTCTCTGGCAGTCAAAAGTAGACCAACTCAGCGCACTTGTGGGACAGTATGAAGAGAAGATAAAGGGCTTGCAGTATCAGATTGACTATGTTAATGAGCAGTATGAAAAAATGAAAGAGGAGCGGAATAAATCGATCCGTGAGCTAAACGAAGAGATAGACCGGGTAGATGCACTTAACGAGGAGTTGACTGCAAAGGTGAAGGCACTTGAGGAGGAAAATGCTTCGCTCAAGGCAGCACTTGCTCAAGGCCAACAGGTTCAGCCACTCCCTCCGCAACCTCCGCAGCAGGATACAAAAAACCTTGAAGAGCTACTGGATGCAAAAGAGAAAAGAATCAAGGAACTAGAAGAAGAGAATAAAATGCTAAGGGAGCATGTTAGTGCTTCTAATGACCTCCAAACATTGCTTTTTGAAAAAGAGCGTGAGATAAAGGAGCTGAGTGAACGGCTTAGAATCATGAGGGAGGGAGGTCAGGTACAATCACAACCATCTGGTACTGCAGAGATTGAAAATTCCGCTAGAATTGCTGAACTTCAAGCACTCTTGGCAGAGAGGGATGGTTTAATTAAGGAACTGGGAGCAAAAATAACTGCACTTGAAAGTGAGAATCGGGAGTTGAAGCAAAGAATTAGTCAGATGGAGACGGCCCCTGCAGGAGCAGTCAGTTCTTTCGCTTCCGAGTTTGTTATGGCAACTGAAGAAAACTTGCAAATTCCAGATGGGCTGGAAATCAGAGGGAATTTAAAGGCAGGAAAGGAGATGATTGTGGGCAAAAATGCAAAGATTCATGGTAATCTCATAGTTGGCGGTAAGATTACAGTTGGAGAAAACGCATTGGTTGAGGGGAAAATTGAGTGCGGTGAATGTGTGATTAGCTCTGCTTCAACTGTAAACGAAATTATTGCGTTAGGCAGTGTGGAGATTGGCGGCAATTCTAAAACTGGCAGAATTGTAGCGAAAGGGAATGTGGTTTGCAGGGAAAATGTAGTAGTTGAAAGGATAGAGGCAGACGGAGATGTAGAACTGGGTGCGAATACTGTTGTTAACAATGGCGTGGTTTATGGAGGCGGGATAAAGCTCGGAAAGAAGGTAAAGGTTCACGGTGAGATTACCTCTAAAGAATAACTATGAAACCATTGCTCATTCTGGATACTAGCATGCTTTTTGCACCATTCAATTACTCTTTTAACCTGGATGCCGCAGTGCAGGATTTCATTGGCAGTGTTGAGATTGTGGTTCCCTCCTCTGTGATAAAAGAACTTGAGGGACTTGCGAAAACTGAGGCATTGGCAAGAACTGTGCTGCAATTTGCAAGGAAGTACAGCGTGGTTGAGGTGGAACAGAGAGGTGATAGAGGAGTTATTGAGTGTGCTGAAAAATTCAAGGATAGAGAGGTCTATGTTGCCACTATGGATTCGAAGCTGGGAGATAAAATTGTGAAAAAAGGTCGTAGGGTGGTTTTTCTCAGAGAAGGGCAGAGGCTTGCAATTAGGGAGCGATAGTCCTTTACATGTAAAAAAAATTTTACTTGTGTGGGAGAAGTATATATGCTTTCTCGCCAATCTCTTGGATGGTGATTGAAATGGTCGGAAGGCGGAAAGGAAAGAGGTATGTGCTGAAGAAGAAGGTGGGCATTCTTCTGGCTGCTGTAGTCATAGGTACATTGGGACTTCTTGCAATAAACATTGATTCAATTTACCTCTCGACAAAGCCAAACTTGTTCGTCTGTTTTCCAGAGCGCCTGATTTCTGGCTATGAAAATTCGTTCATTGTGAAGGCACTTGCTCCTGATGGGAAACCACTTCCAAACAAGATGGTGGAGATAGAGATTAAAGGAGCAAGTGGCGAGAAAGTTCACTGGGCAGGCAAAACCGACAAAGATGGTGTTCTGATTCCCAAAATCTCACTTGCACAGATTTATGGTAAAGGAGAGCTTGTGGTGCAATCCGAGGGATATTCTATATCTAAGACAATTGTTGTGGATTCCAACATCAGAATCTTAATTACCACAGACAAACCAATATACAAGCCAGGCGATAAAATGTATGTGCGAGTTCTTGCGTTTAATGGGAATGTGCCCCTTGCTCAGTCCGTTGTGGCTGAAATCAGGGACCCAGATGGCAATAAAATCTACAGAAAGGAACTCGCACCTGATAAGCATGGCATAGCAAGTTTTGATTTTCCATTTGGTAATGTGCTTCCGCTTGGAGAGTATAACATTACTGTGATGTGTGGCAAGGTGTCACAGCAGAAAACAGTGGTGGTCAAGAAGTATGTGCTGCCTAAATTCGCAATTGAATTTCAGGATGTTAAGGACTGGTATCTAATAGGTGATGCAGTCAGGGGAAGCATAAAATGCAAATACTTTTTTGGGAAAGATGTGAAAGGCACAGTCACAATTACCGCAAGTGTTTATGCGGGTGAATGGATATCTTTACCAGTTTATCCTTCTACAGGGTCACTTATTTCTGGCTTCTTCTCTTTCACGACCGCAAACATCTCCTATGCTGCAGGAGTTCCAGTTAATGCCTACAATAGCTACTTGCTTTTGAATGCAACTGTTATCGATGAGGCAGGGCACATGGAGGTGAAGAGCAAGGTGGTCACCATAGGAAGGAAACCTATTGAGGTCTCTGTGCTCTCCACAACTGGAATGAAAGATGTAGCCACAGAAATTTATGTGCTAGCAAGATACCCGGATGGAACGCCTGTTGAAGATGCTGCAGTGACGCTCAGGAGATACTACTATTCTAGCACTCTTGATGCGACCACCACGGATGCTAGAGGACTGGCAAAACTTGTTTTTGTGTCTACTCAGTCAGCAGGCATGCAATTCATTTATGTTGAGGTGAAGAAGGGCGATCTCATTGGCTACGCAGTATTTAGTGTTCCTGAAAACCAAATAAAGGTTGTGCCTTCGAAGGAGAAGTACAGAGTGGGCGAAGAAGCAAAATTCAAGGTCTTTTACAGAGGCAGTTCTATGACAAATGAGGTTTACTATGATGTAGTTGCCTCTGGCTTTGTGATATCAAATGGAATTGCAAAGCTCACTGGAGAAAATGCAGAATTCTCACTTCACATTTCCAGCGATTATGCGCCCTATGCTCAGGTTAGGGTGTACAAGATTGAGGCAAACTTGAGTGTTGTCAGGGATGTGGCTTTTATTTCAGTTGAAAGTGATAAGGAATTGAAGGTGGGAATTACCTCTGATAAGGAAATTTATCTGCCAAGAGAGAATGCAAGCATCACATTTTCAGTGGAACATGGCGTGCCAGTAAAGGCAGTGCTCGGTGTGAAGATTGTGGATAAGTCAGTTTATGAACTTGAGGAAAGGTTTACAGGAATTGATAAACTCTATTTTCAGCTGGAGAAGGAATTTACCACACCTGCCTACATGCTTGCAGAATATATTTTTGGGAATCAAACAGCAGAAGTTACCCCTGTCCTAGCAACAATGACTAGCACAGTGCGTCCAGATAGTGTTGTAAATCTAGCTGATGTGAATAAGGAAAATGCAGCAACATTGAAAAATTCATTTCTTGAGGTGTATTTCGGAATTCTAGTAGTGCTTGGAAGTGCAGGGTTTGGGGGTTTACTTTGTTACAGTTACATTAAATATCCAGCTTTTTTGGAACAGGAGTTTCTCAAGGTCATCGGTGTAATAATGCTTATGGTTGTTCTATCTGGAATTCTCTACTCAATGGTAATGGGAATGATGAGTGGTCCTGCCAGTAGTCCTGCTGACGATTGGGTATATAAGGGAGGTGGTGGGAGACTAGGTCCTCCAGGTCCACCAAGTCCCGCAGTTGAAAACACAGCATCACAGGGCGGTGGACTCTACTACACTCAATCCCCGGGAGTAAAACTAGTTCGACAATTCTTCCCTGAAACATGGTACTGGAATCCTCTGATTGAGACAGGAGAAAATGGTTCTGCAACCGTAAATCTCCTGGTGCCTGATTCAATCACTTCCTGGGAGGTGGAGGCGGTTGCTTCTACATCCAATTGCAGAATTGGGGTTGGCTGGAAGAACATCACAGTCTTCCAGGACTTCTTCGTGGAGCCAGACATTCCTGTTTCCCTGACAAGAAACGACACAATCTCGCTCAGAGTGATGGTTTACAATTACAAGAATGAGACGCTGGATGTTACAGTGCATCTTAGACAGGATAGCTGGTTTGAACTTTACTCCAATTCCACGCAAATCCTCCAGATTCCTGCGAACACTGTCTCTTCGCTTTACTTTGAAATCCGGGCACTGAAAGTGGGCATCCACCAGCTCTTTGTTTCAGCTGAAGGAACCAATGTATGGGATGCAGTGCTGCGAGATGTAGAGGTTGTGCCTGATGGAAAAATGGTTTCGGAGATTATCAACGGAAGAATCGAAAACAATGCGAGCAAGGAGCATGTGATAAATTTCTCAGCAGAGAGAATTGAAAACAGCGAGCGGTTGTTTGCGAAACTCCAGACAGGGATAGAGGCAGTGGTAATAGATGGTGCAGAGGAATACATTCATTTTGTGAGCGGTTGCGGAGAACAGTCAATGTCCACCCTCTCCATTGATGTCCTTGCTTACAGGGCTGCAAAGAAATCCCTGCAAAGCACTGAGAAACAGTTTGAATATGAAATGATTGTAACCCAGGGCATTCAGCACGAACTTCAGTATCTTGTGAAGGCACAGAATGGAATTGGCAGAGGAATTGTCTGGTTCCCTGGTGATAGAGATGTGCATCCCTGGCTGACTTCATGGGGGCTGATTACATTCCAGGATGCAATCAGTGCGGGTTTCACGATTGACGAGACCATTATTTCAGACATGCAGAAATGGCTATTGTCCCAGCAGAAAGCAGATGGTTCATTTGTCTTTCCAGAATGGGGGTTATACGAATATACTCATCCAACCCTTAGATCCAAAACTGTGGCTTGCACTGCTTATGTGACGAGAGCATTGATGTATTCAGGAATTTCTGTAGAAGACCATAGAATTCAGAAAGCCCTTGCCTACATTGCGGAAAATGTTGAAACTCACAAGGATGATGCCTACACACTTGCCATTTGCACGCTCACACTTGCCATGGGCAACTGGAATCAGAGGTTTGTTATCAACCTTGCTGACAGAATTTATGAGCTGAGAGAAGTGGAGAACGACACAGTGTACTGGAACTCCAGGAGCACATTGCTTTCAGACGATCATCCAGGTTTTTATCGGAGAATTTCGCCGAGAACAATAGAGACGACTGGCTATGCGGTAATGGCACTCCATGGTGTAGGAGCGCACCTAGATGCAATTTCAGGTGGAGTGAAATTCCTGCTTGAGAACAGACAAAGGCATGGTTATTTCTCTACCCAGGATACTGTGGTCGCGTTCCAGGCGTTGTTTACTGCCGGAGAAACAAAGGTCAAATTACTAAATGTGAGCTTGTTTGTGAACGGAACCAAAGCGTTCGAAGCTCAGTACACACTTGAAAATGCAGACATCACTTATTATGTTGACATGAAACAGTATGTGCAGGACTCCGTGCTTATACAGATTGTCACATCTGGCAGTGGGGTGCTGAACTACCAGATAATCAAGGAGGAATACCTTCCATTTGAAGAAGAGGAGGCGACTGCTCCGCTCAAGCTTTCAGTAAGCTACAGCACGAACAACATCCATGTGAATGACATGGTGCTCGTGAGTTTGATTGTGAATTACACGCTGGATTTTCCGATGAAGATGCTGCTCATTGACTTTCGTGCTCCTGCTGGATTCGGATTCGTTGAGAGCGACTTCCAGAACCTCACAGCCGCAAAAAAAATCAGCAGATATGAGATAAACGGACGGCTTTCCTACCTCTACATTCAGGATTTACCACCCAACGCAAAAATCTCGCTCACATTCAGAATAATTGCTCTCTATCCCCTGAAAGCATTGGCACATGGAACCAGGGCCTTTGACATGTATATGCCAGACCTTTGTGCAGAGGCAAAACCAGAGATGTTTGAAGTAAGTTAGGTTGATATCCACAAAAACAGAAAAGAAAAACAAATAAAAAAAATTTAAAATTTTTATTTTTAGAAATTGTTTCTCTTTTTCCTCATGCTAAGGATTGCCAGAGCACCAGAGAGCAGGAAGAACACCGCCAGGGGAGTGGTCTCAGAGATTGGAACGGGCTGTGCGAGAGGTCCACTGTCACTTGCTCCTGCAGAGCCAGCTATTGGATAGGTGCCAGTGCCATCCCAATTGCTCCAGTAATTGCCTTGGTTGGTTGCTGTATCATACCATTTGTTTCCGCCAGCATCGTCTGCTGCTTGACTGTTTCCAGATGCACCCTTGCCTGCACCATTGTTTCCCCAGAAGTTGTTATGGTGGATTATGTTGTCTGTGGAGCCAGAACTAATGGATATGGCATAGTTTGTGTTGTTACAGAAAGCGTTGTATGTGATTGTGTTGTTTTTGGCAGAACTCAGATGCACTCCATACATTGAATTGTATGAGATGTTGTTGTACATCAGTGTATTCCAGTTGCTTGAGGTGATATACACTCCTCTTGTGTGGTTTGTGATTTTGTTGTTTGTGACTGTGTTATTTTCAGAACCGTATCCGAGCATCACTCCATAACTTACATCTGCATTAATGGTATTCTGGTCAATCACATTTCCTTTGGCGTTCATGAGTGAAATCCCCTTTCCAGTTGGATTTCCTTCAGGGTCCAATCCGGAGTTATTGGAGATGTCATTGTGAGAAAATGTGTTGTTGCAAGAATAGGATGTGTAGGATATGACTTCAATTCCATATTTATTGAATTTGATACCGTTCTGGGTTACAAGAGTGTTATTTACGGTTTCAAAGTACAGCCCATAGATATTCTTGGTAATCTGGTTGCTCTGAATAATTGTGTCACACACCACATTGAGATATATGCCATAATAAGAGTTGTTGGTTACATTGTTGTTCTGAGAGATTGTGCAGTTATTTGATTTGACTATTTGGATGCCCACGAAACAATCGTAAACCACATTGCCCACCATGTTCCAGTTAGTGGCATTTTCAATGTAGATGCCAGCACTCCATGTAAGATTTGCATTGTTTATTGTGTTTTCATACAAATCGTTGTTACTTGGTAGTCCTACACCATATATTCCGTACTTGGTTGTAGAAATTATATTCCCAGCTATTGTGTTATACGAGCTCTCCACTCTGATGCCCACGACACCACTGGATATTGTGTTGGATGCAATTGTGTTGTTGTCTGTTATCAGATATATTGACCAGTTTCCACCAGAGAAGACATTATTTTCAACTACCGTGTTGTTGCTGGCGGAACATATGAACATTCCATAGAAGTAGTCACTCAAATTGTTGTTGGTTACACTGGTATTGTCCGAATCGTAGATATAGATACCATAGTGGTCCGGTGTGATACCAGATACTGGCACTCCAGTAATTGTGTTGTGCTCGATTGTATTATCATCAGAGTAATAATTTACATATATCGCTCTCTTTTTATTATCAAACATTGTGTTGTTTGAAATTGTGTTCCACTTGGCTCCTTGCATGTAGATTCCATACATCTCATTTGACGAAATCTCATTTCCGTCTATTGTGTTGTAGTTAGCTGATGTTATGTAAATCCCTACCCCAGTGGTGCCAAAAGTACTGCCCTTCTTGTTTTCAGAAAAGTTGTTGTTTGAGATTACATTGTTATTTGAAGAGGATATGTACATTCCGCCGTAGATGCTACCACATGCAATGTTATATGAGATTGTGTTCCAGTTTGCGAAGTCAATGTAAATCCCATAAGAATAGTAGGTATTGTTTGAGCAGTTGTTGTAAGTAACTGTGTTGTAATGTGAAAGACGCATGTAAATCGCGTTTTGACTGCAAAACACTGCAGAGTTTTGAGTGATTGTGTTGTTAGAAGAAACAATCAGATAAATCCCAAATGTATTGTTTGAGACATCGTTATACTGGATTGTGTTGTTATCTGCAAGGTCTAGGTAAATGCCATACTGACAATTTGTTATGGTGTTATTCTCCAGCAGTCCATGAGTTGCGTTTCTAAGTTCAATACCTGCTCCGTATGGTGGATTTGCACTGTTGTTAGCACTGGTTATGTTACAATTTCTTATCACAAAGTAGGCACTGGTGTCACGGATCCATATGCCATACGAGCCACCCGCAGCATCAATGTCCCATCCCTCTATGATATAGGGGTCGCTCATTGTGCCTGAACCTCCAGTTACTCCATTTGCAGATGTGAAATCTGCATCGCTTGAGATTTGGATAGGTGCATGTGTAGTACCTGTTGGCAAGGTTCCGTTCGTTGCTGCCTCTGCATAGTTTGTAAAGAGCCCGAACGCACTTAAAACCACGAGAACCATCGTTGCCCAAGCAACCATTTTCGCAGACAAGTTCTTCTCCTTTCCGGAAAGGAACGAAGTCATAGCTCCTTCTTTCTTTGCTTGAAATTTTCTATTGTGCATATTAATCACATTACGGGTAATGCAAATATTGTATTTATTTTTTAATGCTCATTTTACTTTACAGGTACTCACTAACTTCCCAAGTTTTGAGTAATATGTATTTCCAGCTCATTAAGCAGTTTTCTCGTGGATTTTGTCACTTCATTCACAAAGTTCTGCTCCCCTACGGTCACAACATAAACTTTGGATAA